>NZ_JBHUZM010000085.1:0-32617 GCF_042667665.1 Streptomyces sp. NPDC057307
AGACCGCCACGGCCAAGGTCACCAAGACCACCGGTCGCGGTGCTCAGGGCGGTTACGGCGGTGGCGGTGGCGGCGGTCAGCAGCAGGGCGGCGGCGTACGGGGTGGGGCGGCGGGTCAGCGCGGGGTGCCGCCGTCGGCGTTGGGGCCGGAGTAGTCGTCGCCGTAGGCGCCCTTGGAGGGGCGGCGGCGGCGCAGGGGCGGCTCGACGCCGTCGGCGAGGCGCCGGGCGGTGATCAGGAAGCCGGTGTGGCCGATCATGCGGTGGTCCGGGCGTACGGCGAGTCCCTCGACGTGCCAGTTGCGGACCATCGACTCCCAGGCGGCGGGCTCGTTGAACGAGCCGTGCTCCCGGATCGTCTCGACGGTGCGGGCGAGCTGGGTGGTGGTGGCGACGTACGCGCAGAGGATGCCGCCGGGTACGAGGGCCTTCGACACCGGTTCGACGCACTCCCACGGCGCGAGCATGTCGAGGATGACCCGGTCGACCTCGGTGTCGCTGAGATGGTCCTGGAGGTCGCCGACGGTGAGCTGCCAGGCGGGGTGCGGACCGCCGAAGTAGCGCTCCACGTTCTGCTGGGCGATGTCGGCGAAGTCCTGCCGGCGCTCGTAGGAGTGCAGCATGCCCTGATCGCCGATGGCGCGCAGCAGGAAGCTGCTGAGCGAGCCCGATCCCACTCCGGCTTCGACGATGCGGGCGCCGGGGAAGATGTCGGCGAAGGCCAGGATCTGGCCCGCGTCCTTGGGGTAGACCACGGCGGCGCCGCGGGGCATGGACAGGACGTAGTCGGGGAGCAGGGGGCGCAGCGCGAGGTAGGCGACGTTTCCCGTGGTGCGGACAACACTGCCCTCGGGAGCACCGATCAGCTCGTCGTGCGGGAAGGAACCCTTGTGGGTGTGGAAATTCTTCCCGGCTTCGAGCGTGAAGGTGTAGTGGCGTCCCTTGGGGTCGGTGAGCTGGACCTGGTCCCCGACCTTGAAGGGGCCGCGACGACGGGCGGCACCGGTCGGTTCGGACATGCGGTCAGACTACCTGCTCCATTTGAGGGTCCCTCACCTGGCTTGGGCCCGTCTCATTTGGCGTCGGGCCTGGCCATGGCGGCGACGAAGGCCCGTTCGACGTCGGCGGTGGACAGGACTCCGTAGATCTCGCCGGTCTCCTCGACGACCAGGTACTCGGTGGCGGGGTTGGCCCTGAGGCGGTCGAGGAGGGCTTCTCCGGCGAGTTCGGCGGGGACCTTCATGCCGTCGGTGAGGTCGTGGGCGAGGCCGCTCACGGCGACCCAGGGGCGGCGGTGGGTGGGGACGCCGACGATGGCGGCCTCTCGGACGAGGGCGGTGGGTTCGCCCTGTCCGTCGACGACGACGAGCGCGCGGGCTCCGGCCTCGTTGGCGCGGCGCAGTGCCTCGGAGAGGGGGGTGGCGGATTCGACGGGGACGGCGCGGCGGGTGAGGGCGCGGGCGCGCAGGTCGGGCAGGTGTTCGCGCAGTCGGGCCATGCGGAGGCTGTTGCCGGCGCCGGTCCAGATGATCGCGGCGAGGATGGCGGCGAGGAGCGCGTCGGTGACGGTCTCCAAGCCGCCGATGTCCTGGGTGGAGTTGCCGAGGGCGCCGGTGTGGGTGAGCAGCGGCAGTCCGATGAGGACGGCGACGGCGAGTGCCCGGCCGACCCAGGCGGCGGCGACGGTGCCGGCCATGGGTTTGCCGGTGATCTTCCAGACGACGGCGCGCAGCATCCGGCCGCCGTCCAGCGGCAGGCCGGGCAGGAAGTTGAAGGCGGCGACGATGAGGTTGGAGATCATCAGTCCGGCGAGCAGGACGCCGGGGACGGTGCCGGGCTCGACGGCGGCCATCGTGAGGTAGAAGAAGCCGGCGAGGACGAGGGAGAGGAGGGGGCCGACGAAGGCGAGCATGAATTCGCGGCCCGGGGTCTCGGACTCCTTCTCGATCTCGGAGACGCCGCCGAAGAACTGGAGCTGGATACGGCGCACCGGGAGTTTGTAGTGCAGCGCGACGACCGTGTGGGCCAGTTCGTGGACGAGTACGGAGGCGTAGAAGGCGACGGCGAAGAAGAGCGCGACGAGGTAGCGGAATCCGCCGAGTTCGGGCAGTACGCGGTCGAGCTGGCCGCCGAAGACCCAGGTGATGAGGGCGGCGACCAGGAACCAGCTGGGGGCGACGTAGACGGGCACGCCGAAGGGACGGCCCATCAGAATCCCGCCGCCGGGGTCTTCGGGCCGCTTCCGCTTGCCGCCGGGGGGCGCGTCCTCAGGACCGGACCGCGGCCTCCTGCTCTCGCCGCTCTCGTCGTCCTTTTTCACGTCTTCCCTTCGTTGCGGCGCCGTCGCTCGCTCGATGATGCTGTGTGCGAGGGTCTTGCGTCGATGGTATTCCGCTCGCTGTCAGTGGCGGGCCGTAGGGTCTGCGTCATGAGTACGAGTCAGCAGCCCACTTCGCTGTCACCGTCGCGTGCGAGCGACTTCATGCAGTGCCCTCTGCTGTACCGGTTCCGGGTGATCGACAAGCTGCCGGAGAAGCCGAGCGAGGCGGCGACGCGCGGGACGCTGGTGCACGCGGTGCTGGAGAGGCTGTTCGACGACCCCGCTGTCGAGCGTACGGCGCCGCGGGCGAGGTCGATGGTTCCCGGGCAGTGGGACCGGTTGTTGGAGTCGAGGCCGGAGCTGGGTGAGCTGTTCGCGGGGGACGGGGGCGGTGAGCGGCTGACGCGCTGGCTGTCGGAGGCGGAGGGGCTGGTCGAGCGGTGGTTCTCGCTGGAGGATCCGACGCGTCTGGAGCCTGCCGAGCGTGAGTTGTTCGTGGAGACGGAGCTGGAGTCGGGGCTGCGGCTGCGCGGGGTGATCGACCGGGTGGACGTGGCGCCGTCGGGCGAGGTGCGGATCGTCGACTACAAGACGGGCAAGGCGCCGCGGCCGGAGTACGCGGAGGGCGCGCTGTTCCAGATGAAGTTCTACGCCCTGGTGATCTGGCGGCTGAAGCGGGTGGTGCCGCGGCGGCTGCAGCTGGTGTATCTGGGCAGCGGTGACGTGGTGACGTACGACCCGGTGGAGTCCGATCTGGAGCGGATCGAGCGCAAACTGCTGGCGCTGTGGGACGCGATCAGGCAGGCCACGGAGACGGGTGACTGGCGGCCCCGGCCGACGAAGCTGTGCGGCTGGTGCGACCACCAGGCGGTGTGTCCAGAGTTCGGCGGGACCCCGCCGGTGTATCCGCTGCCGGTGCCGCCGGCGCGGGGCACCGAGCCGCTTCCCGGCGCGGAGGCGGTCGTTTCCGTGGAGCCCGCTCAGGGGGTTTAGCGGCGGCGGTGCGTGCCCGCCGCTGTCGTGGCGGGACGCTCAAGGCAGAATGGACCGGGATCAGTCCCATCGAAGGAGTTCCCGTGGCGATCCGCGTCCTACTGGTCGATGACCAGCCACTGCTGCGTACCGGCTTCCGGATGATCCTGGAGGCGGAGCAGGACATCGCGGTCGTCGGCGAGGCCGGGGACGGCCTCCAGGCCATCGACCAGGTCCGGGCGCTTCAGCCCGATGTCGTGCTGATGGACATCCGTATGCCGCGGATGGACGGGGTCGAGGCGACCCGTCAGATCACCGGTCCCGGCAAGGACGGTCCGGCGAAGGTGCTGGTGCTGACCACCTTCGATCTGGACGAGTACGTGGTGGAGGCGCTGCGCGCGGGGGCCAGTGGCTTTCTGCTGAAGGACGCGCCCGCGAACGAGCTGGTGCAGGCGATCCGGGTGGTGGCCGCCGGTGAGGCGATGCTGGCGCCGAGTATCACCCGCAGGCTCCTGGACAAGTACGCGGATCATCTGCCGTCGGGTGACGAGCAGGTGCCGGACACGCTGCACACGCTGACGGAGCGCGAGGTCGAGGTGCTCAAGCTGGTGGCGCGCGGTCTGTCGAACGCGGAGATCGCGGCGGATCTCTTCGTCAGTGAGACCACGGTCAAGACGCATGTGGGTCATGTGCTCACGAAGCTGAGTCTGCGCGACCGTGTGCAGGCGGCCGTGTACGCATACGAGAGCGGTCTGGTGCGTCCCGGCGCGCAGTAGGCCGGCCCGGTCCGGCGGTTTGTCTGTACGGGAGAGGTCCCCGGCATCATCTCGATGCCGGGGACCTTTCTCGTATCGGGTTGTGCGGGGTGGGTCAGACGGCGCTGCCGGTGCCCAGCTCCCAGAACAGCAGTTCACCGGAGGGGTTGAGCGCCCACTCCATGCCGGAGATGTCGTCGGCGGCGGCCGCGTACTGCTTGCCCTGCCAGAGCGGCAGCAGCGGCACGTCCTCGGCGACGAGGTTCTGTGTGTCCGTGAACGCCTTGGCGGCGGCGCTGCGCTCGGCCTCGCTGCGTGACTCGGGGATCAGCTCTTCGATGATCTTCTTGTTCGCGTACGGGGCGTTGAGGAAGTTGTCCTTGTCGAGGAACGGCGCGATGAAGCTGTCCGGGTCGGGGAAGTCGGGGAACCAGCCCATGCCGTAGACGGCGTATTCGCCGCGTGTCTGGGCGGGCCGGAACTTCGACCACTCGGTGCCCTTGGTGTCGACCTGGAAGAGGCCGCTGGAGTTGAGCTGCTTCTGGAGCGTCTCGAACTCCTTGGCCGTGGCCTCGCCGTAGTGGTCGGTGGTGTAGTTCAGGGTGAACTTCACGGGTGTCTCGACGCCGGCGTCGTCGAGGAGCTTCTCGGCCTCGGCCCGGTTGGGCTCACCGTATTTGTTGAAGAACGAGTTGGTGTGGGCCGTGACGGTCGCCGGGATGAGCGAGTAGAGCGGTTCGGCGGTGGAGCCGTACACCTCGGAGGCGATCTGGCCGCGGTCCACGAGGGAGGCGACGGCCTGGCGTACGGCCTTCTCCTTCACCACGGGCTCGTCGGTGTCGAAGCCGAGATAGCGGATCTCCAGTCCCGGCATCTCGGTGAGTTCGACGCTGTCCTTGGGCCTCGCGGACATCTCCTCGATCTGATCGGGCGACATGGTGCGGGCCATGACGTCGATCTCGCCGGAGTCGAGGGCCTTGCCCATGGCGGCCGCGTCGGGGTAGGAGCGCAGCTCGACCTTGGTGTTGCGGAGCTTGAGGTCGCCCTTGTACGAGTCGTTCTTGGTGAAGACGGCCTTGACGATCCGGTCGTCCTTCACCTCGGCCTTGAAGTTGTACGGCCCCGAGCCGTTCACGTCGAAGCCGTCGCGGAGCTTCTTGCCGTCGTACGACTTGGGGTCGACGATGCCGGCGATGGGCGTCGAGAGCTTGTGCGGGAACGTCGCGTCGGGGGTCTTGAGGTGGAAGATGACCTCGGTGTCGCTGGGCGTCTCGATCGTGTCGATGTTCGCGAGCAGGCCCACCGCGCCGGCTTCGGAGTTGATGTCGATCACCCGCTCGATGGAGAACTTGACGTCCTCGGAGGTGATGTCGGCGCCGCCGGGGAATTTCAGCCCGTCGCGCAGCTCGCAGCGGTAGCTCTGGTTCTGGTTGTCGGAGAACCGGCAGTTGGAGGCGGCCTCGGGGACCGGGGCGCCGCCGCCGCGCGGGATGTGCATCAGGGTCTGCAGGGACTGGCGCAGGATGTTCCAGGAGCCGGTGTCGTACGCGAACGCCGGGTCGAAGGGCGCCGGCGACTCCTTGGTGGCGGTGAACTGGTCCGTCGTGCCCACGACGATGGCGTCACCGCTGCCGGAGGAGCCGTCCGAGCCGCCGCAGGCGACGAGCACCGGGGCGAGCAGACCGGCCACCACGGGCAGCACGAGACTCTTGCGCTTCATCCTGGACGTACTCCCTCATCCGAACACCCTGCGATACAACGGTGGTTGAGAATTTCGCGACGTGATTGACCGTCGGAACACACCGTTGAGGCGGCGAACGTGTGGCGAAGTTCTCGCGATGAGGTTAGTCGGCGGGTGCTGATCTTATGAACCGGGCCCACTCCGGGCGTAATCGCAAAGTGTTCAGCAATTCCGGTGAAGCGGTATCGACCCGCCGGAATGATTCGCACATCGAGCCATAAATGTGGACACATGGGCGCCCGTTTCGGCGCGGCGTACGGGCGGGCCGGGGGTGCGGAACGGGCGCGGTCACCCTCGGCGACAGTACGGAGAGTGACAAAGGTCACGCGCATTTACCGCCGACCGTCACGATCACGGTCGAAATGATCAACGAACCGACTCGGCAAGCGCTTACCGCAAAGGCCGCCCGACTTTCGATAATTTCAGGGGCCACGCTCTGTATACAGGTCAGTGCTTGTGTGTCATCAGACCACGCAGGAATACCAGGTCGACCTCTTCGAGGGAGTTCACGACGACCCGTCCCGCCGCGGCGGCGATGGGCGCGACGGACGGTACGGCCACCACCCGGCAGCCCGCGGCCTCGGCGGACGCGACACCGGTCGCCGTGTCCTCGATGACGGCGCATCTGGACGGGGCGGCGCTCAGTCCGCTCGCGGCCAGCAGATACGGGTCGGGGTGGGGCTTGGTGTTCAGCACCTCGTCGCCGGCCACGGTGAGGCCGAAGTGGTGGCGTCCGACGGACTCCAGCACGCGGTCGATGATGCGCCGGTGGGAGGCGGAGACCAGGGCCGTGGGAACGCCGTGGCGGGCCAGCTCGGCGAGGAGCCTGGCGGCTCCCGGCATCAGCGGCACATCGGCGCCGATGCGCTCCTCGAAGCGGTCGTTGAGCAGCACGGTCAGCTCGGCGAGGGTGATGTCGGCGCCGGTGGCCTCGATGAGATACCCGGCGCTCCTGGTCATCGGCCCGCCGACGACCACGTCGCGCCAGGCGTCGTCCAGGGCGTGGCCGAGGTCCTTGAAGACCGCGACCTCCGTGTCCCACCAGAAGCCCTCGGTGTCGACCAGGGTGCCGTCCATGTCGAGCAGAACGGCCTGAAGGGCTGATCCTTCGGCCGTACGGGTCATGGACGCGGGAACCGTACTGGTCATCCGGCACACCTCCGAGAGGGACGAGAAGGCCGGTCGCCTGGTCCGACGGGAAATCCCGTCGGGTCCGGAAACCGGCCTGCACTGGACCGACCAGTGTACGACTCGTCCACGCGAAGCGCGCGGTCAGCGCCTTATCGGGCGTTGAAGTACTTCGCCTCCGGGTGGTGGATGACGATGGCGTCGGTGGACTGCTCGGGGTGGAGCTGGAACTCCTCGGAGAGTTCGACACCGATCCGGCCGGGCTCCAGGAGGTCGGCGATCTTCGCGCGGTCCTCCAGGTTGGGGCAGGCGCCGTAACCGAGCGAGAAACGCGCGCCCCGGTACTTCAGGGCGAACATGTCCTCGACCTCGGACGGGTCCTCGCCCGCGAAGCCGAGTTCGGAGCGGACACGGGCGTGCCAGTACTCGGCGAGGGCTTCGGCGAGCTGGACGGAGAGGCCGTGGAGTTCGAGGTAGTCGCGATAGGCGTTCTTCTCGAAGAGTTCGGCGGTCGCGCCGCCGATCTTCGATCCGACCGTGACGACCTGCAGGCCGACGACGTCGGTCTCGCCGGACTCCTCGGGGCGGAAGAAGTCCGCCAGGCAGAGCCGCCGGCCCCGGCGCTGGCGGGGGAAGGTGAAGCGGGTCCGCTCCGAGCCGTCCTCACCGAGCAGGATCAGATCGTCGCCCTTGGAGACACAGGGGAAGTAGCCGTAGACCACGGCGGCCTCCAGGAGGTTCTGGGTCTGGAGCTTCTCCAGCCAGCCCCGCAGATGCGGCCGGCCCTCCGACTCCACCAGCTCCTCGTACGTCGGCCCGCCCTTGCGGGCCTCCTTCAGCCCCCACTGCCCCTTGAACAGCGCGCCCTCGTCCAGCCACGACGCGTACTCCTTGAGCTGGATGCCCTTGATCACGCGGGTGCCCCAGAACGGCGGCTCCGGAACGGGGTTGGTGACCGACACGTCGGAGCGGGCCGCGCCCTCCTCGGGGCGCTCCTCGACGACGGCCGTGGCGGCGGGCTTGACCCGGCGCTGCTTCAGCTCCGGCAGTACGGCTCCGGGGACGCCGCGCTTGATACCGATCAGCGCGTCCATCAGCCGCAGCCCCTCGAACGCGTCGCGCGCGTAGCGGACCTCGCCCTCGTAGATCTCGTGGAGGTCCTGCTCCACATAGGCGCGGGTGAGGGCCGCGCCGCCGAGGATGACGGGGAAGTCGGCGGCCATCTTGCGCTGGTTCAGCTCCTGGAGGTTCTCCTTCATGATCACCGTCGACTTCACCAGCAGCCCCGACATCCCGATCACATCCGCCCGGTGCTCCTCGGCGGCTTCGAGGATCGCGGAGACGGGCTGCTTGATGCCGAGGTTGACCACGGTGTAGCCGTTGTTGGAGAGGATGATGTCGACGAGGTTCTTGCCGATGTCGTGGACATCGCCGCGCACGGTGGCCAGGACGATGGTGCCCTTGCCGTCGTCGTCCGTCTTCTCCATGTGCGGCTCCAGGAACGCCACCGCCGTCTTCATCACCTCGGCCGACTGGAGCACGAACGGCAGCTGCATCTGACCGGAGCCGAACAGCTCTCCGACGACCTTCATGCCGTTCAGCAGGGTGTCGTTGACGATCGCCAGCGCGGGGCGGGTCTCCAGGGCCGCGGTGAGGTCGTCCTCCAGGCCCTTCTTCTCCCCGTCGATGATGCGCCGCTCAAGGCGCTCGTCCAGCGGCAGCGCCAGCAACTCCTCGGCGCGGCCGTCCTTCATCGACTTGGTGTTGACGCCCTCGAACAGCTCCATCAGCTTCTGGAGGGGGTCGTAGCCTTCCGCGCGCCGGTCGTAGATCAGGTCGAGTGCGGTCTTGACCTGCTCCTCGTCCAGCCGGGCGATCGGCAGGATCTTCGAAGCGTGCACGATCGCGGAGTCGAGTCCGGCCTTCACGCACTCGTCCAGGAACACCGAGTTGAGGACGATGCGCGCGGCCGGGTTGAGGCCGAAGGAGATGTTCGACAGACCGAGTGTGGTCTGTACGTCGGGGTGGCGCCGCTTCAGCTGCCGGATCGCCTCGATCGTCGCGATCCCGTCCTTGCGCGACTCCTCCTGGCCCGTGCAGATGGTGAAGGTCAGGGTGTCGATGAGGATGTCCGACTCGTGCACACCCCAGTTGCCCGTCAGGTCCGCGATCAGCCGCTCGGCGATGGCGACCTTGTGCTCGGGGGTACGGGCCTGGCCCTCCTCGTCGATGGTGAGCGCGATCAGCGCCGCGCCGTGCTCCACGGCCAGCTCGGTCACCTTCGTGAAGCGCGACTCCGGGCCGTCGCCGTCCTCGTAGTTGACGGAGTTGATGACGGCGCGCCCGCCCAGCTTCTCCAACCCGGCGCGCAGGACGGGGAGTTCGGTCGAGTCCAGCACGATGGGGAGGGTGGAGGCGGTGGCGAACCGGCCGGCCAGCTCCGCCATGTCGGCGACACCGTCCCGGCCGACGTAGTCGACACACAGGTCGAGCAGATGCGCGCCCTCGCGGATCTGGCCGCGCGCCATCTCGACGCAGTCGTCCCAGCGGCCTTCCAGCATGGCCTCGCGGAACTTCTTCGACCCGTTGGCGTTGGTGCGCTCGCCGATCGCCAGATACGACGTGTCCTGGCGGAACGGCACGCTCTGGTACAACGACGCGGCCCCCGGCTCGGGCTGCGGCGCCCGCTCCGTCACGGCCGCGCCCCGCACCCGCTCCACCACCTGGCGCAGATGCTCCGGAGTCGTACCGCAGCAGCCGCCGACCAGCGACAGTCCGTAGTCGCGTACGAAGCTCTCCTGCGCGTCGGCGAGTTCACCGGCGGACAGCGGATAGTGCGCCCCGTCCTTGCCGAGGACGGGCAGCCCGGCGTTCGGCATGCAGGAGATGGGGATACGGGAGTGCCGGGCCAGATAGCGCAGGTGCTCGCTCATCTCCGCCGGGCCCGTGGCGCAGTTCAGCCCGATCATGTCGATCCCCAACGGCTCCAGCGCCGTCAGTGCCGCGCCGATCTCCGATCCCAGCAGCATCGTGCCGGTCGTCTCGACGGTCACCGAGCAGATGATCGGCAGCTTGGTGCCCGTGGCTTCGAGAGCCCGGCGGGCGCCGAGGATCGCGGCCTTCGTCTGCAGGAGGTCCTGTGTCGTCTCCACCAGCAGCGCGTCCGCGCCCCCGGCGATCATGCCCTCGGCGTTGCGCTGATAGGCGTCGCGCAGCGTCACGTAGTCCACGTGCCCGAGCGTCGGCAGCTTCGTGCCCGGCCCCATCGAGCCCAGCACCCACCGCTGCTGCCCCGTCGAGGTCGTGAACTCGTCCGCGACCTCGCGGGCGATACGCGCTCCCGCCTCCGACAGTTCGAAGACGCGCTCGGGAATGTCGTACTCGGCCAGCGCCGCGAAGTTCGTACCGAAGGTGTTGGTCTCCACGCAGTCGACACCGACCGCGAAGTACTCCTCATGGACCGAGCGCACGATGTCCGGGCGGGTCACATTGAGGATCTCGTTGCAGCCTTCCAGGTCCTGGAAGTCCTCCATGGTCGGGTCCTGCGCCTGGAGCATCGTGCCCATCGCCCCGTCGGCCACCACCACACGGGTGGCGAGCGCCTCGCGCAGCGCTTCGATTCGGGTCCGGCTGTCGGCGGAAATGCTGGAGGACGGGGCCATGAAAATACTCCCGGGGCTGCGACGGCTGTCGGCTTTGCGCCTTCCGGTGGAAGGGGCACCCGGCCAGGGTAGCGGTGCCCGGCTCCGCACGGCGTTGTGTTTCACGGGGCGGACTTCCGCGCCCCCTGCGGCCGGGAGGAATTGGTCGCCCGTAACGGCGAGTCGGCATGGGCCGATATTGTTCAGCATTGTCGAACGACTGTGTAACGGAGGTCCGGCCGATGGCGAAGAGTATCCAGTCGCTCCAGCGCGCGGCGGCGGTGCTGCGGCTTCTCGCGGGCGGCGAGCGCAGGCTCGGTCTGTCCGACATCTCCTCCTCGCTCGGTCTGGCCAAGGGCACGGCGCACGGCATTCTGCGCACCCTCCAGGAGGAGGGCTTCGTGGAGCAGGACGCGGCCTCCGGCCGCTATCAGCTGGGGGCGGAGCTGCTGCGGCTCGGCAACAGCTATCTGGACGTCCATGAGCTGCGGTCCCGCGCCCTGGTGTGGACGGACGATCTGGCGCGGTCCAGCGGCGAGAGCGTCCATCTGGGGGTGCTGCACCTGGAGGGCGTGCTGATCGTGCACCACGTCTTCCGACCCGACGACAGCCGGCAGGTCCTCGAGGTGGGCGCGATGCAGCCGTTGCACTCCACAGCTTTGGGGAAGGTGCTCGCGGCGTACGACCCGGTGGCCCGTGGTGAGGCCGTCAGAGGCACCCGCGAGCAGCTCACCGCGCGCACCGTCACCGATCTGGAGCAATTCGAGGTGATTCTCGAACTGACCAGGGCCCGGGGGTGGGCGACGGACGTCGAGGAGACCTGGGACGGGGTGGCCGCGGTGGCCGCGCCGATCCACGACAGGCGGCGAATGCCGGTGGGAGCCATCGCTCTCACCGGTGCGGTGGAACGGCTGTGCGAGGACGGCGAGGTCCGACCGGAGCTGATCACGGCGGTGCGCGAATGTGCCCGTTCGGTGTCCAGGGATGTCGGCGCCGGGCGGTTCTGAGCCGCATGGCCGATGATCTGAGAAGAACAAGGTTCCGGCTACGGAGCCCTTGACGACGCCTCTCGCACGGGATGACACTGCCGTTCAACGGTCGGCATTGTCGAACACTGATCGACAGGTCATCCTTTGTGCACGACAACGCCAAGGGCCGGCAATGCCCTCACCTGAGGGCGCGGACCGCCGGTGCGAGCCGCCGGTCCGCCTTCCCCTGGACGAAGGAGTCTTCGGGTGTCTCACTTCGACATCTTCATCGGCGAGACCGTGGGTACCGCCCTGCTGCTGCTGCTCGGTGGTGGCGTGGTCGCGGGCGTCGTCCTCAAGCGCTCGAAATCGCACGGGGCGGGCTGGGTCGCCATCAGCTTCGGGTGGGGCTTCGCCGTGCTCACCGGCGCCTACCTCGCGTCGGGCGTCTCCGGCGCGCACCTGAACCCCGCGGTCACCCTCGGTCTGGCGATCTCGGGCACGACCAAGTGGGGCGACCTCCCCCTCTACTGGGCCAGCCAGATGCTCGGCGCCATCATCGGCGCGTTCCTCGTCTGGGTGTCGTACATGGGGCAGTTCAAGGCCCATCTGACCGACCCGGAGATCCTCGCGCAGCAGCCGTCGGTCGAGGGCCTGGTCGACCAGAAGACGGCGCCGAAGGCCGGTCCGGTCCTCGGTATCTTCTCGACGGGCCCGGAGATCCGGCACTACGTGCAGAACGTGCTCACCGAGATCATCGCCACCTTCGTCCTGGTGATCGCGATCCTCACCCAGGGACTGAACGACGCGGGCAACGGCCTGGGCATCCTCGGCGTGCTGATCACCGCACTGGTCGTCGCCGGCATCGGTTTCTCGCTCGGTGGCCCCACCGGGTACGCCATCAACCCGGCGCGTGACCTCGGCCCCCGGATCGTCCACCAGCTGCTGCCCCTGCCCAACAAGGGCGGCTCCGACTGGACGTACGCCTGGGTCCCCGTCGTCGCCCCGCTGATCGGCGGCGCGGCCGCGGCCGGTCTCTACAACTGGGCCTTCAAGTAAGCCTCCGGCCCCCGCTTTCCTCCGCCCTCCGCACCGAGCAGGAGCAGACACCGTGAGTGACGCACAGAGCACCGGGACTTCCTCCCACGGAACGGGACCGTTCATCGCGGCCATCGACCAGGGCACGACGTCCAGCCGTTGCATCGTCTTCGACGTCGACGGGCGCATCGTCGCCGTCGACCAGAAGGAGCACCAGCAGATCTTCCCCAAGCCGGGCTGGGTCGAACACGACGCCAAGGAGATCTGGACCAACGTCCAGGAAGTCGTGGCGAACGCCATCGAGAAGGCCGGCATCACCAAGGCCGACGTGCTGGCGATCGGGATCACCAACCAGCGCGAGACCACCATGCTCTGGGACAAGAAGACGGGTGAGCCCGTCCACAACGCCATCGTCTGGCAGGACACCCGCACCAGCGGGCTCGTGAAGGAACTGGGCCGCAACGTGGGCCAGGACCGGTTCCGCCGGGACACCGGACTGCCGCTGGCGACCTACTTCGCCGGACCGAAGGCCCGCTGGCTGCTGGACAACGTCGACGGCCTGCGCGAGCGCGCGGAGAGCGGCGACATCCTCTTCGGCACCATGGATTCCTGGGTCATCTGGAATCTGACCGGCGGCGTCGACGGCGGCGTGCACGTCACCGACGTCACCAACGCCTCCCGCACGATGCTGATGCGCCTCGACACGCTCCAGTGGGACCCGAAGATCTGCAACTCGATCGGCGTCCCGATGGCCATGCTGCCGGAGATCCGCTCCTCGTCCGAGGTGTACGGGGCGGCCAAGGGCGGCCCGCTGGACGGGATCCCGGTCGCCTCGGCTCTCGGTGACCAGCAGGCGGCCCTGTTCGGCCAGTGCTGCTTCGCCGAGGGTGAGGCCAAGTCGACGTACGGCACCGGCACGTTCATGCTGATGAACACCGCCCACAAGCCCATCAACTCCTACAACGGGCTGCTGACCACGGTCGGTTACCGCATCGGCGACCAGCCCGCGGTGTACGCGCTGGAGGGCTCCATCGCCGTCACCGGCGCCCTCGTGCAGTGGATGCGCGACCAGATGGGGCTGATCAAGACCGCGCCCGAGATCGAGACACTGGCCTCCTCGGTGGAGGACAACGGCGGCGCGTACTTCGTCCCGGCCTTCTCCGGGCTGTTCGCACCCCACTGGGACTCGGCCGCCCGCGGCGTGATCGCCGGTCTCACCGGCTATGTCACCAAGGCGCACATCGCCCGCGCGGTGCTGGAGGCCACGGCCTGGCAGACCCGCGAGATCAGCGACGCGATGACCAAGGACTCCAAGGTGGAGCTGACGTCCCTCAAGGTCGACGGCGGCATGACCGCCAACAACCTGCTGATGCAGACGCTCTCCAACGTCCTGGACGCCCCCGTCGTACGGCCGATGGTCGCCGAGACCACCTGTCTGGGCGCCGCCTACGCCGCCGGACTCGCGGTCGGCTTCTGGCCCGACACCGACGCCCTGCGGGCCAACTGGCGCCGGGCCGCCGAGTGGACACCGGACATGGACGCGGCGAAGCGCGAGCGCGAGTACAAGAACTGGCTCAAGGCCGTGGACCGCACCAAGGCCTGGGTGGACGACGACGACGAGAGCTGACCCGAGCGTTTCGTCCGAGCAAGGAGACACCATGACCACCCTTCACAGCGGTCCCGCCCTGGGCACGCATCCGGCCAGCGGCTCCCTCCCGAGCCGTGCCGAGACCCGGGAGCAGCTGTCCCGCGCCACCTACGACCTGCTGGTCATCGGTGGCGGCATCCTGGGCATCTCCACCGCCTGGCACGCCTCCCAGTCGGGACTGCGGGTGGCCCTGGTGGACGGTGGCGACTTCGCGGGCGCCACCTCCTCCGCCTCCTCCAAACTGCTCCACGGCGGTCTGCGCTATCTGCAGACCGGTGAGGTGAAGCTGGTCGCCGAGAACCACTTCGAGCGCCGCGCGGTCTCCCGCCGCGTGGCGCCGCATCTGGCGAACCCGCTCACCTTCTATCTGCCCGTCTACAAGAACGGGCCGCACAGCGCGGCCAAGCTGGGCGCCGGTGTCTTCGCGTACTCGGCGCTGTCCGCCTTCGGCGACGGCGTCGGGCATCTGCTGAGCCCGGCCAAGGCGCGGCGCGCGGTGCCCGAGCTGCGGACGGACAATCTGCGGGCCGTGGCCGTGTACGGCGACGACCAGATGAACGACGCGCGGATGGCCGTCATGACGGTCCGCGCGGCCGTCGAGTCGGGCGCGGCCGTCCTCAACCACGCCGAGGTGACCGGACTGCGGTTCACCGGCGGGCGGGTGACGGGCGCCGACCTCAAGGACGGTATGGACGGTACGGAGTTCGGGGTCGACGCCCGGCTCGTACTGAACGCCACCGGCCCCTGGGTCGACCATCTGCGCAAGCTGGAGGACCCGAGGTGCGAGCCCTCCATCCGGCTCTCCAAGGGCGCGCACCTCGTACTGAAGCGCACCGCCCCGTGGAACGCGGCGCTCGCGACGCCGATCGACAAGTACCGCATCACCTTCGCCCTCCCCTGGGAGGACATGCTGCTGCTCGGCACGACGGACGAGGTGTACGAGGGCGACCCGGCGGATGTGGCGGTCAACGACGCCGACATCCACCAGATCCTCGACGAGGCGTCGCTCTCCGTGCGGGACCAGCAGCTCTCGCGTGACCTGATCACCTACTCGTTCGCCGGTCTGCGGGTGCTGCCCGGCGGTCCCGGTGACACGTCCACCGCCAAGCGGGAGACGGTCGTCACCGAGGGCAGCGGCGGCATGCTGTCGGTGGCGGGCGGCAAGTGGACGACGTTCCGCCATATCGGCCGTACGGTGCTGGACAAGCTGGAGACCCTGCCGGGCCGGCCGCTCGGCTCCGACATCGAGCCCACGTCGCGGCTGCCGAAGATGCTGCCGCTGCCGGGCATCGCCAATCCGCACGCGGTGGAGCACCGGCTGCTGATCGACGGCGGCGCGCACGGCGACGGCATGGCCCGCGACACCGCCCACCATCTGGCCCGGCACTACGGGTCGTTGGCGTTCGACATCGCCCGCCTGGCGTACGAGCGGCCGGAGCTGGGCGAGCGGATCCACCCGGACGCCCCGGAGATCTGGGCGCAGGTCGTGTACGCGCGCGACCACGAGTGGGCGGAGACCGCGGACGACGTGCTGCGGCGCCGTACGACGCTGACGATCCGGGGGCTCGCCACGGACGCGATCCGGGCCCGGGTCGAGGAGCTGCTGACCAAGCGGCACGGCTGACGCCACGGACGACCGGCCGTGTTCACGCCTCGAATCAAGTTCCGATACGGCGCCGGGGACGGACGGACCGCCCCTGGCGTCGCCGATCTCGGAGAACTCCGGTGGAACGGGGCGCCGGGCGCGCGCGGAGACGCATAATGGAGGCCGATACATCGGATGTATGGAGGTCGCCCATGGCTGTCACCGACGAGGCCATCGAGAAGATCAAGGGAATGATCGTCTCGGGCGCGCTGCGCCCGGGGGACCGCCTTCCCAAGGAGAGCGAGCTCGCCGCCGAACTGGGCCTGTCGCGCAACTCGCTGCGTGAGGCGGTACGCGCCCTGTCGCTGATCCGCATTCTGGACGTACGGCAGGGCGACGGCACGTACGTCACCAGTCTCGATCCGCAACTGCTCCTCGAAGCGCTGAGTTTCGTCGTCGACTTCCACCGCGACGACACGGTGCTGGAGTTCCTCGCGGTACGGCGGATCCTGGAGCCGGCCGCGACGGCGATGGCCGCCTCCCGGATCAAGGACTCCGAACTGGACGTGCTGGGCGAGCAGTTGGACGCGCTCGGGGAGGATCCCTCGGTGGAGCAGCTGGTCGCCTCGGACCTGGAGTTCCACCGGGGCATCGTGCAGGGATCCGGCAACTCGGTCCTCTGCTCACTCCTCGACGGGCTGTCGGGGCCGACCACCCGGGCCCGGGTCTGGCGCGGGCTGACCCAGGAGGACGCGGTCAGCCGCACCCTGCACGAGCACCGGGCGATCCTGGCCGCGCTGCGCGACCGGGACGCGGAGGCGGCCAGGTCGTGGGCGACGGTGCATGTCGCGAGTGTGGAGCAGTGGCTGCGTTCGACGCTCTGACCGGCCACGGACACGAGGAACGGGCCTCCAGGGAGCTGAACGCGTCCCGGGAGGCCCGTTGTCCGTGCTGGTGGTGCGTGGGGTCGTCAGTCCTGCTTCTCGCCGCTGGCGAACCGCGAGATGACCAGCGCGACGATGATGATCGCGCCGTTCAGGAACTGGTTCCAGAGCGCGGGCACCCCGCCCAGCGTCATCACGTTCACCACCAGCTGGAGCGTCAGCACACCGGTCAGCGCGCCGAAGAGCGTGCCGCGCCCGCCCTTGAGGCTGATGCCGCCGATCACCGCCGCGGCGAAGACCTGGAAGATCCAGCCGTTGCCCTGGGTGGCGGCGACGGAGCCGTAGTGGCCGGTGTAGAGGACGCCGGCGAAGGCCGCGAGGACGCCGCCGATGGCCAGCACGATCCAGGTGATCCGGTCGACCCGGATACCGGCGGCGCGCGCCGCCTCCGGGTTGCCGCCGATGGCGTACAGCGAGCGCCCGTGCCGCAGCCAGGCGAGCGACGCGCCGCCGACGGCGAACAGCGCCAGACAGATCCAGACGGCGGCCGGCGCCCCCAGCCAGTCGGTCTTGCCGAGGTAGCGGAAGGACTCCGGGACATCGGTGATCGACTTGCCCTCGGTGATGCCGATCTGGAGACCGCGCAGCATGGTGAGCATGCCGAGCGTCGCGATGAACCCGTTGACGCGCAGCTTCAGGATCAGGAAGCCGTTGATCACCCCGACGATCAGACCGACCAGCAGACACACCGGGATGGCCGACCACTCGGGCAGCACCCCGAGACCGGCGAACCGGCCGCCCTCCTCCGGCAGCACCATCCACATGGCGATCACCGGAGCGATGCCGATGGTCGACTCCAGCGACAGGTCCATCCGGCCGCAGATCAGGATCAGCGCCTGGCCGAGGACCAGCAGGCTCAGTTCGGACGACTGCTGGACGACGCTGATCAGGTTGTTGGAGGTGAGGAAGACCGGCGAGACGATGAAGCCGATCACCATCAGTACGAGGATCACCGGCACGAGCGAGAAGTCGCTCCACCTGATGAGCTTCAGCCGGCTCAGCGGATGGTCGTCGTCGCGCTCCTTGTCGAGCACCGGAGGTCGTATCGTCTCGGTCATCAGCTCTCCCCCACACCTTCCATGGCGGCGACCAGTTCCCGGTCGGTCCACCCGCTCCCGAACGTTGCCACCACTCGCCCGTGGAACAGGGCCAGTACGCGGTCACAGACCCGCAGATCATCCAGCTCGTCCGAGATGATCACGGCCGCGTTTCCTTCGTCGGCCACCCGGCGCACGACGCCGAGCAGCGAGTCCTTCGACTTGACGTCGACGCCCGCCGTGGGGCGCAGGGCCACCAGCACGCTGGGCGCGCGGGCCAGTGCCCTGGCGACGACGACCTTCTGCTGATTGCCGCCGGAGAGGCCGGAGACCGGCTGCTCGGGGCCCGTCGTCTTGATGTCCAGCGAGGCGATCATGGACCGGGCGAACTCCCTGGTACGGGAGGGCAGTACCGTCCCCCACGGGCCGAGCTGGTCGGCGACCGTGAGCGTGGCGTTCTCGGCGACGCTGCGGTTCAGTACGAGTCCCTGGAGGTGCCGGTCCTCGGGGATGTAGCCGATGCCGGCGTCCAGCGAGTGCGGGACGCTGCCCGGTCGCACCGTACGGTCGCGTACCGCGATCCGGCCCGCCGTCGCCTTCCGCATGCCGGCCAGGGTCTCGCCCAGCGCGGTGTTGCCGCTGGCCGCGGCCCCGGCGATGCCGAGGACCTCGCCGGGGCGCACTTCGAGGTCGAGCGGTTCGAACTCGCCCTCCAGGGTGAGCCCCTCGGTGGTCAGTACGGGCTCCACCGTCCGGTCCGGCTGCACCGCGTTCGCGGCGTGCCAGGCCGCGGCCGAGCTTGCCGCGTCACCCGTCATGGCCGTCACGAGGTCCGCCTTGGACAGCTCGGCGACCGGCGCGGTCAGCACATGGCGGGCGTCGCGGTAGACGGTGACCGTGCTGCACAGCTCGTACACCTCCTGGAGGTGGTGCGAGATGAAGAGGAACGCCACCCCCTGGCTCTGGAGGTCCCGGAGCTTCTCGAAGAGGCTGTCGATGCCGCGGGCGTCGAGCTGGGCCGTGGGCTCGTCCAGAATGATCAGCCGGGCGCCGAACGACAGGGCGCGCGCGATCTCCACGAACTGCCGCTGCTCCACGGCGAGATCCTTGGCCCTGGCGTTCGGGTCGACGCTGACGCCGTACTCGGCGAGCAGTTCCTCGGCCCGGGTCCGGAGCCGGCGCCAGCTGATGAGGCGGCCGCCGGCCCCGGAACGGCCCTTGTCCAGGCCGTAGTTGTTGAGGAACAGATTCTCGGCGACGGTCAGGTCGGGCACGACCATCGACTTCTGGTAGACGCAGGCGACCTTGGACTGCCAGGCCGAGATGTCGCCGAAGGCGGGCGCCGGCTCGCCGCCGAAGCTCACCTTGCCCGCGTCGGCCTCGTGCAGTCCGGTGAGGACGCTGACGAGGGTGGACTTGCCGGCGCCGTTGCGCCCGACGAGTGCGTGGGACTCGCCGGGCGCGACGGTCAGCCGGACACCGTCGAGCGCCACGGTGGGACCGAAGCGCTTGACGATGCCCTCCGCGTGGACGGCGGGGGCCGCCGCTGCCGGCGCTCCTGCCGCAGGTGCCTGGTGGTCCATGACTAGCTCTTCTTCTCCAGCTGGTTGGCCCACAGCGCCTTGTCGTCCACGTTCTCCTTGGTCACCAGGGGCGCGGGCAACTGGTCCTCGTAGCCGTTGGGGATCTTGATGATGTTGGAGTCGTGGTCGGTCGGACCCACCTTCGGGGTCTTACCGGCCAGCGCCTCCTTCGCGTAGTACAGCGCGTACTTGGCGTACAGGTCGGCCGGCTGCGAGATCGTGGCGTCGATCTTGCCCTCGCGGATCGCGTCCAGCTCCTCCGGGATGCCGTCGTTGGAGATGATCGTGATGTGGCCCTTCTCCCCCGGTGCCTTGAGGAGCTTCTTCTGCTCCAGGAGGGCGAGCGTGGGCTGCAGGAAGACGCCGCCGGCCTGCATGTAGATGCCGTTGAGGTCCGGGTGCGCGGCGAGGGTGGACTGGAGCTTGGCGGACGCCACCTCGCCCTTCCACTCGGTGGCCAGCTCGAACACCTGGATGTCCGGGAACTTCTCGTCCATGCAGCTCTTGAACGCCTCCGAACGGTCGCGGCCGTTGATGGAGGCGAGGTCGCCCTGGAACTCGGCGACCTTGCCCTTGCCGCCCAGCTGCTCGCCGAGGTAGTCGCAGGCCTTCTCGCCGTACGCGCGGTTGTCGGCCCGCACGACCATGTAGATGTCGCCCTTGTCGGGGCGGGTGTCCACGCTGACGACGGGGATCTTCTTCTCGTTCAGGTCGGCCAGCGTCTCGGCTATCGCGCCGGTGTCCTGCGGGGCCATGACCACGGCCTTGGCGCCCTGGTCGGTGAACGCCTGGACGTTGGAGACGACCTTGCCGATGTCGTTCTGCGAGTTGGTCAGCGGCAGCGCGTCGACCCCCTCGTCCTTGATGCCGGACTCGATGTACTGCTGGTAGGAGTTCCAGAAGTCGCTGTCACTGCGCGGCAGGTCGATGCCGACCTTGCCGCCGCCTTCGGCGTCCCCGCTCTCCGAGTCACGGTTGCAGCCCGCGAGGGCCGTGACGGCGAGCAGCGCGGCGCAGGCCGCGGCGCTCGTACGCAGTGCGGTGCGTGGGGATCGCCCCACAGGGTGTCGCAGCATGGATTGTCCGTCCTTGGGTGAGTGTCGGCTCAGGCTCACAGGCTCAGGGGGTGGCGGGACGCAGGCGAAGGCCCTGCATTCCTCCGTCTACCGCGAGTGCCGTGCCCGTGACGGCGGCTGCGGAGGGGCTGGCGAGATAGGCGACCGCCGCGGCGACCTCGTCCGCGCCGACCAGCCGTCCCGTGGGCTGGCGCGCTTCGAGGGCGGCGCGTTCGGCCGCCGGGTCGGGGGCCTGGTCGAGCAGGCGGCCGACCCAGGGGGTGTCCGCGGTTCCGGGGTTGACGCAGTTGACGCGGATGCCTTCGCGGACGTGGTCCGCGGCCATCGCGAGGGTCAGCGACTGCACCGCGCCCTTGCTGGCGCTGTACAGGGCGCGCTGCGGCAGCCCCGCCGTGGCGGCGATGGAGCAGGTGTGGGTGATCGAGACGCTGCCGGGCCGGTCGGCGGCGGCACGCCGCAGATGGGGCAGGGCGTGGCGCGCGGTGCGGACCATGCCGAGGACGTTGATGTCGAGGACGCGCAGCCATTCGGCGTCGTCGTTGTCCGCGACGGTGCCGATGGCGCCGATCCCGGCGTTGGAGACGACGGTGTGCAGGGCGCCGAACTCGGCGGCCGCCGCGTCGACCGCCGCGCGGACGGCGGCGTCGTCGGTCACGTCGGCCTTGAGCGCCAGGGTGCCCTCGGGGGCCGAGGCGATGTCGCGGTCGAGTACGGCGACGCGCGCGCCGCGCGCGAGCAGCAGGGTCGCGACGGCCGCGCCGATGCCGGAGGCACCGCCGGTGACGAGGGCGCTCAGGCCCGCGAAGTCTCCTGTGTCCTGGGCCGCTGTCATGAGTTGATCTCCTCGGTGGTGCGGCGGGCCTGCCAGACGGGCCCTTCGGGGTAGCGGTGGGCGGCGATCGACTCCGGGCGCATCCGCGCGGAGAAGCCCGGGGCGCCCGGCGCGGTGTACCGGCCCGAGTCGATCACCACGGGGTCGGTGAAGTGCTCGTGGAGGTGGTCGACGTACTCGATCACGCGGTCCTCCAAGGTGCCCGAGACGGCAACGTAGTCGAACATCGCCAGATGTTGGACCAGTTCGCACAGGCCGACTCCGCCGGCGTGCGGGCAGACCGGTTTGCCGTACTTGGCGGCGAGGAGCAGGATCGCCAGGTTCTCGTTGACCCCGGCGACGCGTGCCGCGTCGATCTGGACGAAGTCGACGGCCTCGGCCTGGAGCAGCTGCTTGAACACAACCCGGTTGGCGACGTGTTCGCCGGTGGCGACCTTGACCGGCTGGCCGGCCCGGACGGCGGCGTGGCCGAGGATGTCGTCGGGGCTGGTGGGCTCCTCGATCCAGTGCGGCTCGTGCGGGGCCAGCGCGGTCATCCAGCGGATCGCCTCGGCCACGTCCCAGCGCTGGTTGGCGTCGACGGCGATCCGGATGTCGGGGCCGACCGCCGCGCGGGCCAGTTTCATCCGCCGTACGTCGTCCTCCAGGTCGCCGCCCACCTTGAGCTTGATCTGCTCGAAGCCGTCGGCGACGGCCTGTTCGGCGAGGGTGACCAGCTTGGTGTCGGAGTAGCCGAGCCAGCCGGGCGACGTGGTGTACGCGGGGTAGCCCTCGGCGCGCAGCCGGGCGGCGCGCTCCGCGCGGCCGGGTTCGGCGGCGCGCAGGATGTCCAGCGCCTCGGCCGGGGTGAGGGCGTCGGTGAGATAGCGGAAGTCGACGAGGGAGACCAGCTCCTCGGGCGTCATACCGGCCAGGAACTCCCAGACGGGCAGGCCCGCGGCCTTGGCCGCGAGGTCCCAGGCCGCGTTGATGACCGCGCCCGCGGCCATGTGCATGACGCCCTTCTCCGGGCCGAGCCAGCGCAGTTGCGAGTCATGGGTCAAGTCGAGGTGGAGCGCGGCGAGATCGGCCGCGGTGCGTGGTGCCGGGCGGCCGACCACGTACGGGCGCAGGGCCTCGATGGCGGCGGCGAGTACGTCGTTGCCCCGGCCTATGGTGAAGCAGAATCCGTGGCCCTCGGCGCCCGCGTCGGTGCCCAGGACGACGTACGCCGCGGAGTAGTCGGGGTCCGGGTTCATGGCGTCCGAGCCGTCGAGCTGTTCCGAGGTGGGGAAGCGGATGTCGGATACCCCGAACTCTGTGACGGTCTGGCTCACTGCACGCCCCCTGAGAAGAACATCGGACCTCTTCGGTCATCCGATGTATAGCGTCGTTGACGGGTAAACGTCCAGTGGCGGAACGAAATTTACGGTCACAGCTCGGATGAATTCTCCGATTCCCGGATCGGCACCCCCCACCATGCCCAGCGACGTGGAAGTTCACCCGCGCATGCACGGGGGCTGCGGGCGGGTAGCTGAGAAGCCGTAAGGTTGGTCCGTACGTTCAGAGAACACTTCGGAAGGAGGCCTGGGTGATCGAGCTCGAGGGGGTACCCGAGCTGATCGACCCGGTCATGGTGGCCGCGTTCGAGGGCTGGAACGACGCCGGCGACGCCGCTTCCACGGCGGTCGGGCATCTGGACCGGGAGTGGAAGGGCGAGGTGTTCGCGGCGCTGGACGCCGAGGACTACTACGACTTCCAGGTCAACCGGCCCACGGTCTGGCTGGACGGCGGGGCACGGAAGATCGTCTGGCCCACGACCCGGCTCTCGGTGGTCCGGGTCGGCGGGGAGAAACCCCGTGACCTGGTGCTGGTCCGCGGCATCGAACCGTCCATGCGCTGGCGCTCCTTCTGCAACGAGATCCTGGGCTTCGCCCATGAGCTGGGCGTGGAGATGGTGGTGATCCTGGGCGCGCTGCTCGGCGACACCCCGCACACCCGCCCGGTGCCGGTGAGCGGCGTGACCTCGGACGCGGACCTGGCCAGGACGATGGACCTGGAGGAGACGCGGTACGAGGGCCCGACGGGCATCGTCGGCATCCTCCAGGAGGCGTGCACGCACGCGGGGGTGCCCGCGGTGAGCCTGTGGGCCGCCGTGCCGCACTACGTCTCGCAGCCGCCCAACCCGAAGGCGACGCTGGCTCTGCTGAACCGGCTGGAGGATCTGATCGGGCTGCGGATCCCGCTGGGCGAACTGGCGGAGGACGCGCGGGCGTGGCAGCTCGGGGTGGACCAACTGGCCGCCGAGGACAGCGAGGTGGCGGAGTACGTCCAGTCGCTGGAGGAGGCGCGGGACACCGCGGAGCTGCCCGAGGCGTCGGGCGAGGCCATCGCGCGGGAGTTCGAGCGGTATCTGCGCCGGCGTGACGGCGGTCCCGGTCAGACGCCCGGCGGGCACGCCACGGAGAGCGGCGAGGGCTCGGGGACGTATCTGCGCGACACATCGGGTCCGGGATCGGGTCCGGGTTCGGGTCCGGGGCGCGGCAGACCGCCGCGGGCGCCACGACCGGGGCCGGACCCGAGCGCGGAAGCCGGGCCGGGCGCGGGACCGGACCGGGAGCCGGGGACGGACACCGGAGACGACGAGGATTCCTCGGACGACTGAGCCGGACCGCGTACGACTGGGCAGTCGGTACGGAGAACGACGGACGGGCCGCACTGGTGCGGCCCGTCCGTCGTTTCCGTACGAGTGGAACTACAGCGCGACGCCCAGCAGCGCGTCGACCGTGCGGGACACCACTCCGGGCGCGCCTTCGTCCGTACCGCCCGTGGTCTCCTGAAGGGCGGCCCAGCGGTCGACGGCGGCCAGTGCCGCCGGGGCGTCCAGATCGTTCGCCAGCGCCTCGCGGACCTCGTCCACCAGTGCCTCGGCGGCGGGGCCGTCGGGCCGGGACACGGCGGCGCGCCAGCGGGCCAGCCGCGCCACCGCCTCTTCGAGCACCTGGTCCGTCCACTCCCAGTCGGCGCGGTAGTGGTGGGCGAGCAGCGAGAGCCGGATCGCGGCCGGGTCCACGCCCGCGTGGCGCAGGGTCGAGACGAAGACCAGATTGCCCTTGGACTTGGACATCTTCGCGCCGTCGAGCCCGACCATCCCGGCGTGCACGTACGCCTTGGCGAACGGGTACTCGCCGGTCAGCGCCTGCGCGTGCGAGGCGCCCATCTCGTGGTGCGGGAAGGCCAGATCGCTGCCACCGCCCTGGACGTCGAAGCCCATGCCGAGATGGTCGAGTGCGATGGCCACACACTCGATGTGCCAGCCGGGCCGGCCGCGGCCGAGGCTGCCGCCGTCCCAGTTCGGTTCGCCCTCGCGGGCGGCCATCCAGAGCATCGGGTCGAGCGGGTTCTTCTTGCCGGGGCGCTCGGGGTCGCCGCCGCGCTCGGCGGAGAGCAGCCGCATCGCCTCGGCGTCGAGACCGGAGACCTCGCCGAAGTGCGGGTCGGCCTCGACGGAGAAGTAGACGTCACCTTCCAGTACGTACGCGGCGCCGCTGTCGCACAGCCGCTCCACGAGCGGCACGATGCCGGGTATCGCCTCGACCGCGCCGATGTAGTGCTGCGGCGGCAGCATCCGCAGCGCCGTCATGTCCTCGCGGAAGAGGGCGGTCTCGCGCTCGGCGAGCCCGGTCCAGTCCTCGCCGTCGCGCGTCGCCCGCTCCAGGAGCGGGTCGTCGATGTCGGTGACGTTCTGGACGTACTGGATCTGCCGCTTGGTGTCGAGCCAGACGCGCTGCACGAGGTCGAACGCGTTGTAGGTCGCCGCGTGCCCGATGTGCGTCGCGTCGTACGGCGTGATGCCGCAGACGTAGATACGGGCGACGGGACCGGGGTCGACGGTGACGGGTCCACCGGTCGCTGTGTCGTGAATCCGGAGGTCGCGGCCCTTGCCGGGCAGGGCGGGGACGTCGGAAGCGGGCCAGGCATGCATGTCATGAGCGTAACCGGACGTTGCTTCCGGATACGAACCGGACCGGGACTGTTGTCCGGTTCGGCGCTCTTGCCTTATCGGCGGGTTGATGCGTGGGCCATGTTTCGGGAATGGCGCCGGGCGGCCCGGTGCGCTCAGACCGGCGGCCAGGGGATCGCGGGCCACTGGCCGGACGGTTTCGGATGGAGTCCGGTACGGCGCAGTTCCTGGACCCGGGACCGTACGGCCTCGGTCTCGGCGGGTGTGATCAGTTCGGCCAGCCGGGTGGCGAGCGGGGTGCCCTCGGCCAGTTCGCCGGCCAGCCGGTCCAGGACGGCCACGGCCTCGGCGGGCAGCGGCTCCCCCGCCCAGCCCCACAGCAGCGTGCGCAGCTTGTCGTCCACGTTGAAGGTGACGCCGTGGTCGATCGCGTACAGCCGGCCCCCGGCCTCGGGCAGCAGATGGCCGCCCTTGCGGTCGCCGTTGTTGATGACGGCGTCGAGGACGGCGAGCCGCCGCAGCCGGGGGTCGTCGGCGTGCACCAGCAGCGCGGTGCGGCCCTCGCCGACCTCGGCGAAGCCGATCGCCTTCCAGCCCTCGGCCGGCTCCTCCTCCTCGACCAGGGCGAGGAGTTGGGGCGCCGTGTCGCTCTCGTCGGCCTCGATCCACAGCTGGCACATGCCTTCGCCGTACGGGCCGTCGCGCAGCACGGTGGGCGGCACCAGACCCCAGCCGGTCACCTCGGAGATCTCGTACGCCGCGACCTCGCGCCGGGCGAGCGTGCCGTCGGGGAAGTCCCAGAGCGGCTGCTCCCCCGCGACGGGCTTGTAGACGCAGAGAGCCTCCTCGCCCTCGTACGACACGGCGCAGTGGAGAACGGCGTTGGAGGCCCCGCGGATCCGGCCCCGCACGGTCAGTTCGCCCTTGGTGATCAGATCCACCGCTGTCACGCTCATGCGTCGCGGCGGTATCCGTTCTGGCGCGGGCATACGTGTCCCTCCGGGTCGAGCGGCAGACTGCACAGCGGGCACGGCGGCCGACCTGCGTTGACCACGTCCAGGGCACGTTTGGCGAAGGCCCTCGCCTGGGCGCCGGACAGCCGGACGCGGAGCATCGGCGGACCGTTCTCCTCGTCCTGGAGCAGCCGTTCCTCGGCGTCGGCGAGGTCTTCGTCGGTGTCCGCGTCGAGTTCGACCAGGGCCTGGGCCTCGACGATCATGCGCTGTTCGTCACCGTCCCAGGCCAGGGCCATGGTGCCGACCCGGAACTCCTCCTCGACGGGTGCGTCGAGCGGTGCGGCGTCGGCGACGTCGGTGGGTGCCACGGCCGGGACGGGCGCGTTGCCGCCGGTACGGCGTACGACCTCGTCCAGCAGCTCATCGATGCGCTCGGCGAGCGCGGCGACCTGGGTCTTCTCCAGGGCCACGCTGGTGACGCGGCCCGAGGCGGATGCCTGGAGGAAGAACGTACGGCGGCCAGGCAGCCCGACCGTACCGGCCACGAAGCGGTCCGGCGGGTCGTAGAGGAACACCTGACGGGACACGTCCTGTCTCCCTTGGGAATTGACGGAATGGGGCGGGCCGGGGCGCCCGGAGGGTGAACCTCCGGGGTGGCACGGACGGCCCGTCCACCCTACTGCGCGCGGCGATCACGCCGCGCCGGTGCCACCGCCCACGACGGCTTCACCGCCGCTGTCCTTCTTTCCGCCCGCGCCGTTCTCACGCGGTGTCAGGGAACCGAGGTCTCCGGTGTCCCCCAGCCGCACCACGAACGGGCGCAGCCGGGTGTACCTGATGGCGGTGACCGAGCAGGGGTCGGCGTGGATCCGCTGGAAGAGGTCGAGATGCATACCGAGCGCGTCGGCCACCAGGGACTTGATGATGTCGCCGTGCGAGCACATCAGGAAGGCGGCGTCCTCGCCGTGCTCGGCCTCGACGCGGGCGTTCCAGTCCCGTACGGCGTCCACGGCGCGTGCCTGCATGGCGCGCATCGACTCGCCGCCGGGGAACGCGGCGGACGAGGGGTGCTGCTGCACGACCGACATCAGGGGCTCGTCGGAGAGTTCGGCGAGCTTGCGCCCGGACCAGTCGCCGTAGTCGCACTCGTTGATGCGGTCCTCCTGGTGCGCCTCGGTGCCGGGGCGGGCGTCGAGGAGTGGCTGGATCGTCTCCAGACAGCGCTGGAGCGGGCTGCTGACGACGGCGGCGAGCGGCAGGTCCGCGAGCCGTCCCGGCAGGGCGGCGGCCTGTGCGAGGCCCTGCTCGTCGAGCGCGACGCCGGGGGTACGGCCGGCGAGGACGCCGGAGGTGTTGGCGGTGGAGCGCCCGTGCCGTACGAGGATCAGGGTGGCCATGTCGGCCAGCCTAAACGGTGCGTCAAAGGGGGCGGCGGCCACCCGGACGGCGGTGGGCGGGCGGCCGGAGCGCGTGGAGCGGGTGCGGCAGACGTGCGTCAAGAGGCTCTGCCCGGGAAGAATGCACGGGGTGATCGTCGACCGTGCCATCTACCGCGACGGGCGCCGTACCGACGGCCCCGCCGATCTGTCCGACGCCCTCGCCGAGGCGCGCGCGAACGGGGACGCCTTCCTCTGGGTCGGGCTCCATGAGCCCACGGAGAAGGAGTTCGACCTCGTCAGCACCGAGTTCAGCATGCATCCACTGGCCGTCGAGGACGCGCTCAAGGCGCATCAGCGGCCCAAGCTGGAGGTGTACGACGACTCCCTGTTCATGGTGCTCAAGCCGGTGGTGTACGACTCCGACAAGGACACCGTCTCCAGCGGGGAGCTGATGATCTTCATCGGCGACTCGTTCGTGGTGACGGTGAGGCACGGCGAGGGCGCGCCGCTGCACGCCGTACGCATGCGTCTGGAGTCGGAGCCGCAGGTGCTCAAGCACGGACCCACCGCGGTGCTCTACGCCGTGAGTGACGCGGTGGTCGACCACTACATCGATGTGTGCGTCGAATTGCAGGTCGACCTGGAGGAGCTGGAGACGCAGGTCTTCTCGCCCGCCGAGGGCGGCTCCGGCCGGAGCCGCGAGGCGGGCGACCAGCCGGCGGCGGAGCGGATCTACACCTTCAAGCGGCAGGTGCTGGAGTTCCGCCGGGCGACCGGGCCGCTGGCGGCTCCCGTCTCGCGGCTGACGCGCGCCGGGGTGCCGTTCGTCCAGGAGCGGTCGCAGCCGTTCTTCCGGGACGTGGACGACCATCTGACGCGCGTCAACGAGCAGGTGGAGGGGCTCGACCGGCTGCTTTCGGACATCCTGGCCGCCCATCTCGCGCAGATGGGCGTGCGGCAGAACGACGACATGCGCAAGATCTCGGCGTGGGCGGCGATGGCGGCCGTGCCGACGCTGCTCGCGGGGGTCTGGGGCATGAACTTCCAGCACATGCCCGAGCTGAGCCAGGTGTGGGGGTATCCGGCCGCGCTGGCCCTGATGGTGGGCGCCGTGACCTTCCTGCACCGGCTGTTCAAGCGCAACGGCTGGCTCTGACGGGCCGGGAGACTTCCCGACCCGCCCTCGGGCTCAGAAGGCGGGGGCGGCGGTCGCCGGGCCGCCCAGCGCGTCCCGGCGCTCGGGCATGCTGAGGCTGACCATCCGCCGCCAGCCGCCCGCCCGCTCCGTCGCGTACAGACCGTGGATCCCCGCGCGCAGCAACGCCGCCTTGGGCCGGGACCAGCCGAGGACGCGGCCCATCTGGTCCATCACGGCGAGGCTCACGTCGCGGTAGACCTGGATCTCGGCGCGCGCGCTCTCCCGGAGCACCCGGTGGATGGTGCGGCCGTGACCGAGCCGGGCGAGGCGCAGCAACTCCTCGTGGCAGTAGGCCAGATGGTTGTCCTCGTCGGCGCTGATGATCCTGATGGCGTTGCCGACGAGCGGGTGTTCCCCGAAGTACCGCATCAGCATGTCCATCTGGTCGGCCGCGCGCTGTTCGGTCACCCGGCTGTGCGAGAGGTAGACGACGATGTCCTGCTCGGTCAGGGGGTCGTTCCGGCGCAGCTTGTCGTGGGTGAGACCGATGCCGCGCTGTTCGAGCAGCATCGTGTAGTCCGTGGCGGGCGGGACGTCGACCGGTTCCAGACCGCGCCTCTTCAGGAGGGCGTTGAAGATCCGGCCGTGTTTGTCCTCGTCGGCGCCGTGCCGGGTGATCTTGGGCGCGAGGTCCCGCATCCCTTCGGGCACCAACGAGGCGATACGGCCGTTCTCCCAGCCGCCCTGGGCCTCGCCGCTGGCCGCGATGGAGCAGAAGAGCCGGAAGGATTCGTCGTTGTCGAGGATTTCCTCGAACAGGCCTCGGGCCGAGAGCATCGGATGCCACCTCCATGCCGGTGTCCGCCGCAGACACCCGCACAAGGGAGTCAAATGCGACATCGGGGAAGAGGCAACAGCTCAGGGTCCGGACTCGGCCGATGGGAGGACGGGCGGGCGCACGTCCGTACGTATGCGGGCGCGCGTAACCGGGTGGGGGACGGGGCGTTGTGCTTCATGACGGCCGTGGCGGGGAAGACCCCCCGAGCCCCCACCACGGCCGCGGACTTCTGGGCCGGTCAGGTGCCTCTCAGGCCGCTGAGGCCACTCGGGCGCCCGAGCCTTTCGGGCCCCTCAGGCCACTCAGGTGACTCAGGTGACGAGACCGGCCAGCTCCAGGGCCTCGGTGCCCGCGCGCAGGGCCGCGAGGCGGTCGTCGAGGGTGAAGCCCGCCGGGGACAGCGTCAGCGTCGTGACGCCGGCCGCGTCGTACTCCTTCATCCGGTCGGCGATCCGCTCCACCGTGCCGAGCAGCGTGGTCGAGTCGATCAGCTGGTGCGGTACGGCCGCCGCGGCTCCGTCCTTGTCGCCGGCCAGGTACTTGTCCTGGATCTCCGCCGCCTCACGCTCGTATCCCATGCGCCCGGCCAGCTGGTTGTAGAAGTTCTGCTTACGGCTGCCCATACCCCCCACGTACAGGGCGGTGTACGGGCGGAACATGTCCGCCAGCGCGTCGACGTCGGCGCCCAGCGCGATCGGCAGTGTGGGGCAGACGTCGAATCCGTCCATGGTCAGACCGGCCTTCTCCCGGCCCGCGCGCAGGTGCCGCAGCGCGGTCTCCTCAAGATGTCCGGCCGAGGGGAAGATCAGCAGGGCGCCGTCGGCGATCTCGCCGGTCTGTTCCAGGTTCTTGGGGCCGATCGCGGCGATGTAGAGGGGGATGTGCTCGCGCTGGGGGTGGACGGTGAGCTTGAGCGGCTTTCCGGGGCCGCCGGGCAGCGGCAGGGTCCAGTGCTCGCCTTCGTAGGAGAGGCGCTCGCGGGACATCGCGCGGCGGACGATCTCGACGTATTCGCGGGTGCGGGAGAGCGGCTTGTCGAACTTGACGCCGTACCAGCCCTCCGAGACCTGCGGTCCGGAGACGCCGAGGCCGAGGCGGAACCGGCCGCCGGAGAGCGAGTCCAGCGTGGCGGCCGTCATCGCGGTCATGGCGGGCTGGCGGGCCGGGATCTGCAGGATCGCCGAGCCGATGTCGATGTTCTCGGTCTGGGCGGCGACCCAGCTCAGCACGGTGGGTACGTCGGAGCCGTACGCCTCGGCGGCCCAGCAGACGTCGTAGCCGAGCCGGTCGGCCTCCTGGGCGACGGCGAGGTTGTCGCTGTCCATGCCCGCGCCCCAGTAGCCGAGATTGATGCCGAGCCGCATAACCACTCCCTTACCGATCAGTAACGTCCCTGTGCCGGGACTCTAGCGCGTGCGCCGCGCATCCGTCAGGGGCGGCATCGGGGCTCTGCCGGGGGCGGGTTGTCCACAGGCTCACTGCGAGTGGGGCCCCGGCCAGTAATCTCAGCGGTCATGGAGCAGAGGCATCTCGGCCGTACCGGCCTGCGAGTGTCCCGGATCGGGCTCGGCACGCTGACCTGGGGGCGGGACACCGACGAGCATGACGCCGCCGACCAGTTGAAGGCTTTCTGGGAGGCGGGCGGCACCCTTGTCGACACCGCCGATGTGTACGGGGGCGGGGAGGCGGAGTATCTGCTCGGGCAGTTGGTGGAGAGACTCGTGCCGCGCCGGGATCTGGTGATCGCCACCAAGGCGGGCAGTGTGCCGGACCCGGACAGACGCTTCGACGGCTCGCGCGGGCATCTGCTCTCCGCCCTGGACGCGTCGCTGGAGCGGCTGGGCACGGACCATGTGGATCTCTGGCAGGTCCACGCGTTCGACACCGGGACGCCGTTGGAGGAGACGCTTCAGGCCCTCGACATAGCCGTGAGCAGCGGCCGGGCCAGATACGCGGGGGTGTCGAACTTCTCGGGCTGGCAGCTCGCCAAGGCGGCGACCTGGCAGCTGGCCTCGCCCGGGGTACGGACCCGGCTGGCCAGCACACAGATGGAGTACTCCCTGCTGCAACGGGGCGTGGAGCGCGAGGTGTTGCCCGCCGCCGTCGATCTGGGAGTCGGGCTGCTGCCCTCGTCGCCGCTGGGCCGGGGGGTGCTGACGGGCAAGTACCGGTACTCGACGCCCGCCGACTCCCGTGGCGCGTCGGAGCAGTTGGCGCCGTTCGTCGAGCCGTATCTCGACGAGCCGGCGAGTCGCATCGTCGACGCGGTGCTGACGGCGGCCGAGGGGCTGGCGACGACGGCGCTGGAGGTGGCGCTGGCGTGGGTCAGGGACCGGCCGGGCGTCGTCGCCCCGATCGTCGGGGCGCGCAACGCGCAGCAGCTCACGGCCGCATTGTCAGTGGAGAGCCTTAGGCTTCCCGACGAGATCTGCCAGGCGCTCGACGATGTGTCGGCGCCCGTGCACCGCTATCCCGATCAGGACTGGAGCACGCTGTGACTGTGCCTTCCCGGGGGACGCCCCCCGGATCCCCCGCGCCGGCGCCCGTCGCGGACCCGGCCACGGCGCCGGAGCCGGCTGCCGGGCCCGGCCCGTCGGAGGGCGGGGCGTCGCCCGAGGCCGGTACCGACGCGGGAACCGGCGCGGTGGGGGCCGCGGCCGTGGACGACGCGGAGGGCGAGCCGAAGTCCGCCGGGAACGGCACCGAGGACGGGGCCGCGGCAGCGCTGGGTGAGGACGGGAGCGCGGCGGCCGAAGGCGGGGACACGGCCGGGAGCGGCGACGGCGCGGCGGCCGTCGAGGACACGGCGGCGCAGTTGTCCGAGACCGAGGCCGAGATCGCCGCGCAGCGTGAGCTGCGCGCCCGGATCGCGCAGCGGAAGGCCGAGAAGGAAGGGCCCATCCCCGCGGGCGCCAAACTGAGCGGACAGGCGGCGGATCTGCTCGCCGCCGTACGGGCCATGGAGAGCGGTCAGGCGCCCCCACCCGCGCCGGTGGCTCCCGACGTCCCCGCCACCCCCGCCGTACCGGCTCAGAACCGGCCGCAGGCTCCCGAGCCCGCGCGTGCCGCGCCTACGGCCGCCACGGCCCCCGCGAC
>NZ_JBHUZM010000086.1:0-32542 GCF_042667665.1 Streptomyces sp. NPDC057307
GGTCGGCATGGCTCCGCAATGCCTCCCTCCTCCGCCTTGCGATCGCACGCACCAGACCCCGCTCCCTTATCCGGCCTGATCCACACGACAGGCCCTCGCCGTCCGCGTGCCCGACTGCCACGGCGCCTCGAAGACCCGCGCGTACCGGGCGATCACCACCAGCAGCACCGCGAACAACGGCATCCACAGCACCCGGCCGAGAATCCAACCGGCCGAGTCCGGCGCCGTCGTCAGCCCCGGCACCGCCCCCAGATACGACCCCGGCACCGCCGCCGCCAGCATCGCCGTCTGATGCCAGCACAGGATCGTCATCGCCGACAGGTTGATCACCACGACCGGCGCCCACAGCGCGGGCCTGCGCAGCACCCGCGCGATCCGGTCCCGCAGCAGGATCGCCGCGCCGCTCTGCACCGAGGCGAGCGCCAGCACCAGCAGCGACGGCGGATGCGAATTGGTCCGCGCCTCACCGGGCACCCCGACCATCGACGCCGGGTAGTGGAAGACCACCAGCAGTACGGCGAACAGCACCCCGCCGCCCACCAGCAGCACCCGCGCGCCCCGCCGGCCGATCCTGCCCTCGCCCCACGACACACCGAGCTGATACGCGAACAGCCAGCCCGGCAGGATGTTCACCACGCTCAGCCACCCGGGCATCGAATCGCCCCACGGGCCGTACCGCAGCACGTCCACGACGGCCACCACCCCCAGCAACGGCGCCGCCGCCCACGCGCCGAGGCGCCGCGCCGCCCCCACGCAGTACGGCGTCAACGCCGTCACCAGGACGTACACCCCCACGAACCACAGCGGCTGCACCACCAGCGTCGAGCCCGTACGCAACGTCGTCCCCGGCACACCGGCCGCGTACAGCACCGGAATCAGCACCGCCCACACCGCCGTCACCCCCAGCACGGGCCGCCCCAGCCGGGCGACGCGCTGCCGGAGCCACACCGCCTTGGAACCCTTCCTCCGCCGGTACGAGAGCACCGACGCGTACCCCCCGACCAGGAAGAAGATGCCCAGCAGCTGCAGCACCCAGCTCACCGGCGCGAGGAATCCGAACGTGCCCAGCGGGCTCGCGTTGCGCAACGCCCCCTCGTCCAGGGTGAATCCACCCAGCAGCCAGTGCCCCGTCGGCACCGCGAGCAGCGCCAGCGCGCGCAGACCGTCGATCGCGCGGTCCCGGGACGCGGGCGTCCGCGCCTCGATCCTCTCGACGAGCCTCATCGCACGTCACCACCCGTGGCGATCGCGGCGAAGGCGCGCAGCGAGTCCGTGCCGGGAGCGAAGTAGCCGGTGTGCCCGTGCGCGGTCCGCGCGGGGACCCGGCGCGCCCCGAAGTCCTTGCCCGCCGGGTCCGCGCCATGGCCCAGGCCCAGGAACTCGACGTTCGGGACCTTGGAGATCCAGTCCGACGGGTCCTTCGCGGCCCACACCCTCGCGTCCGTGCGCAGGGCGCCCACGCTGTCGGCGCGCATGCCGGGGGAGCCGAGAACCACGATGTCGCGCGCCGCCACCTCGCTCGCGGCGAGCCCGCAGACGACGGAGCCGTAACTGTGGCAGAACAGCGCCGGCGCCTTCGCACCGACGGCGCTCAGCCCCCCGGTGAACCGGGCCAGCCGCGCCGCCCCCGCCTCGGCCAGCTCCCCGGTCGCGGCGTCCAGCCCCACACCGACGGGCGTCGTGTAACCGGCCCACGCCACAACGGCGGTACGTCCGTTCGTCGCGGTCCGCAGCGACGTGGCCATCCCGGCGGGGGTGCCGTACGGGTCCTTCGACCGGTCGTACGTCTTCGCGTCGATGTCCGAACCCGGCACCACGACGGACACATGACGGGCCGTCAGCAGATCCCCGTACACCTCGGCGACGGTGCCCCGGCCCCTGGGGTCGAAGGCGATGATCTGCCGACCGCCGCCCGTCGCGAGGCGCTGATAGCGGGGGTCCTTGGAAATGGCCAACGCGTTCGCCCGGTAACGGAGTTGGACGGGGGCGCCGTCGAGATTGCCCACGACGCCGGGGTGCCGTTCGGCCAGGTCCCGTTGCTGTTCGGCGCTCAACGTGCCGAAGAATCGCGCGACTTGGGCGGGCGTCGCGGTCTCCGGGTCGGGCAGCGCGCGCCCGAGCGACGCGTCGTGCCGCCAGTCGGCGGTGCCGGGCGGGGGACCGGTGACCGGCTGTTGCGCGGTCCCGGACGCCCATCCGGCGGTGCCGGACACCAGGGTGGCCATCAGCGCGGCTGCGACCAAAGTCCTTCTGTAGCGGCGCATTTCGCGTCTCCCTCGTCGTGGCCACGGGGTGTGGCGGGAGGAAGGTAGGAAGACGACGGGTGGCGTGGCGTCACACCGGGGGGTCAAGTCGGGGGTGGTACCTGGGTAGGGGGTGTCTCGGTTCTTGGTCGCCGTTGCCACCTGCGGGCCGGTGGTCGTTGTCCTCAAGCGCCGGACGGGCTGGGGGTGGTTGCCGTGACCGGTCGGGGTCGGGGTGCGGGGCCTCCGGAGGGGTATGTCCGGACGGCGTGACTTACGCCGCGTGCAACGCTCGTTGGACCCGACGCGGCCTCCTCGTTCACGCGGCACAAGTCAGCCTGAGTGTCCGAACACACCCCTCCTGCGACCCCGCCCCCCTCACGCCGTCATGACACCGGTACAAGCCGCCCCGTGACCCCTTCCCGCGGGTTGGAAGGGGGACGCGCAGGGGTCGTGGTCGGACACTCAGGCTGACTTGTGCCGCGTGAGAAGCCCGGTTCCCCCGGGTCCAACGAGCCGTGCACGCGGCGTAAGTCACGCCGTCCGGCCATGACCCCGGAGCGGCACCCGGCCACCACCGCAACCACCCCAGCCCGTCCGGCGCTTGAGGACGAAACCGGCCCGCAGGCGCGGACCCGGCAACCGCTCAACCGCCAGGGGCAACCAGTCCCGACTCGTACGCGAAAATCACCGCCTGCGCCCTGTCCCGCAGCCCCAACTTCGCCAGCACCCGCCCGATATGCGTCTTCACCGTCTGTTCCGCGAGGATCAGGTGATCCGCGATCTCCCGGTTCGACAGGCCCCGCGCGATCAGCTCCAGGACCTCCGTCTCGCGCGGCGTCAGCCCCTTCAGCCGTAGCGAGCGGTCCTTGCGCGGGGCGGGCCGCTGCTGGGCGAAGTCCGCGATCAGGCGGCGCGTCACGGACGGCGCCAGCAGCGCCTCGCCCGCCGCGACCACGCGGACCGCCGAGATCAGGTCCGCCGGCGGCGCGTCCTTGAGGAGGAACCCGGAGGCGCCCGCGCGCAGCGCCTCGTACACGTAGTCGTCCACGTCGAACGTCGTCAGCATCAGCACCTTCGGCCGGTGCACCACCCCCACCGGCGGATCCAGCAACGCGCGCGCCGCCGCCAGGCCGTCCATCTCCGGCATCCGGACGTCCATCAGGACCACGTCGGGGTGGGTGCCGCGGCTCACCTCGATGCCCCGGCGACCGTCCGGCGCCTCGCCGACCACGTCGATGTCGGCCTGCGCCGACAGCAGCGCGGCGAACCCCGCCCGCACCATGGCCTGGTCGTCGACGATGATCACGCGGATGGTCAAGACGGGTCCTTCGCGGTCGGGTCGAGGAGGGTGGCCGCCAGTGGCAGCCTCGCGGCGACGCGGAATCCGCCGTCCGGCAGCGGGCCGGTGTCCAGCGTGCCGCCGGTCAACCGTACGCGTTCACGCATACCGATCAGCCCGTGGCCGGTGCCGGAGTTCTCCAGCGGTGAGGTGCGGGCCGTCGCGGGGCCGTTGACGACCAGGACGGTCAGCCAGTCCGCCGTCCCGGTCACCGAGACCCGGGTCGGTGCGTCGGGCGCGTGCCGTACGACGTTGGACAGGGCCTCCTGGATGATGCGGTACGCGGAGAGGTCCACGGACGGCGGGACGGGACCGAGGTCCGCCGCGAGGGACAGCTCCGCCGGGACCCCGGCCCGTACGGTCGCTTCCACGAGTTGCTGGACCCGGTCGAGCCCCGGCTGCGGCGTCCGCTCGCTCGTCGAGCCGTCGCTGCGCAGCACCGCCAGCAGCCGTCGCATCTCGGTCAGCGACTCCCGCGCGCCGGCGGCGATGGTGGAGAACTCCTCGCGCGCCGCGTCGGGCAGCCCGTCGATCCGGTACGGCGCCGAGTCGGCCTGCACCGTGATCACGGACATGTGGTGGGCGACGACGTCGTGCAACTCGCGGGCGATACGGGCCCGTTCCTCCAGCAGCGTGCGCTGCGCGCGTTCGACCTCGCTGATCGTCTCCTGCTCCACCAGTCTGCGCTGGGCGTCGCCGCGCTCGCGCAGGGAGCCCGTGACGAGCAGGGCGACGCCGGCGAGCACGAACAGCAGGAGATGGACGCCGTCGCTGTGTTTCTGCGAGATCAGCTCGAAGACCAGCCCCGCCGCCCCGGTCGTGAGCCAGACGGCGAGGAGCGTGCGGCGTGGCTCGCGCAGGCCCAGGCACACCATCAGCAGGAGGTAGCCGACGACGACCGTCGGCGTCCAGGGCCAGGACCGGCCGTCGAGGCCGTCCGCCGTGGTCAGGAGCAGTACCGCGCCGATGATGTCGGCGGTGAGGACGATCCACCACGCCTGGAGCGGCCGGGTCACGGCGAGCAGCAGCGGCGCGGCCTGCGCGGTGGCGAGCGCGCCCGCCCAGCCGCCATCCAGGCCGTAGTCCTGGACGAGCACGTTGACCGTGGCGGGCAGCAGCGCGACGGCGAAGCCGAAGGTGATGAGGTAGGGGAAGAGGCGCTGCCACCGTTTGGACGCGTGGGCCAGGAGCGGTTCGGTGGACACGGCCGGGGTGCGCAGGGCGTTGCCGAGCGAGCGCAGCGACTCGCGGGCACGGGTAGTGCGCGGCGCGGGGGGAGGCGGTTCTTGGGTACTCATGGCCGGTCCAGCGTATGCAGCGCGCGTACCGGCGGCGTCATACCCAGGAGCCATCGCCGGGCTCATACCCCAGTAGGGGGTCGGGTCACAGCTCGGCGAGCAGCTCCGCCTTCTTGGCGCTGAACTCGTCGTCCGTCACCAGTCCCGCCTCGTGCAGGTCCCCGAGATGCCGGATCCGTTCGGCGATGTCGGCGGGGTCGGGCCGGGCCGCCGCGAGCGCGGGCACCGGGACGGAACCGGTGACGGCGGACACGGCGGGGCCGGCGCCCGAGGTCCGTACGGCGGCCAGCACGGCCGCCGCGAACGGCAGCGACTCGTGGACCGGCCCGTAGCCGAGGCCGAAGACGACCGCCGCCGGGTCGTGGTCGGCCTGGGTGGGCTGCTGCTGGTCGCCGCGGCGCAGCAGCCGCAGGTAGCCGTCGAAGACCTCGGGGGAGCGCCACTCGACCCCGCACAGCTCCGAGACGTCGAAACGCTGGTCGCCGGCCTTCCACTTCGCCGACGACGCGCCGGTCCAGAACCAGCGGAAGGCCACCTTGGACCCGTCGAAGGACGCCTTGCCGTCGTACGCCTTGAAGTTCAGGGGCGCCGGGGGAGCGGCCACCAGGAAGCGGTCGGCGGGCTCCTTCTCGTCCGGCGCGGTCGTGGCGAGGGCGGCGCGCAACTCGTCCGCGTAGTACTCCGCGAGGGTCTCGCGCTCCGCGGGCAGTACCAGCCGGTACGGATCGCCGGAGTCCTTGAGCTGGCCCGCCGCCGCTTCCATGAGCGGGTCGGCGCCCGGTCTGGGTACGGCGTGCAGTACCACTGTCCCGCGCTTGCCCGGGGAGAGCGTCACCGACGCCAACGCCTCGTGCGGTACGCGCCGTTCGCGCAGTGCCTGGAAGAGCTTTGGCGTGCGTATCCCCCGTTCGAAGCGGATGAGCACGGAGTCGCTTTCGAACTCCCAGGTGGCATGAATTCCGGCCAGCACATCACCCATGTGCCTCATCGTATGCGGCGAATGCCCGCACGTCGCCACCTCGGCCCGCCAAGTTCTACGCGCGTCAGATCACTTCGTCGCCGTGGATTCCGCTCCGGCAGGCGTCACCGGTGTCCGCACAACTGGTGTTCCGGTACGAACCGACCCCGATGTCCGCGAAGTTCTCCAGGCTCTCCGTGCCCGGCTCGAAATAGCCGCCGTGGCCGACCGCGCCCCGCGCGGACAGCACCCGCGCGCCGAAGTCCGGCGTCACCGGATCGGCGCCGTGGCCGAGTCCGCCGACGTCCAGGTAGGGCAGGATCTGGATCCAGTCGTCCTGGTCGCGCATCGCCCAGACACGGGCGTGGGTGTTCAGTTGTCCCACCGACTCGACCCGCATGCCGGGGCTGCCGGCGACCGCCACGTCCGTGACGCGGGCGGGCAGCCGGCGCGCGGCGATGCCGCACACCACGGAGCCGTAGCTGTGGCAGATCAGCGAGACCCGTGAGTCGCCGGGCAGTGCGGCGGTGAGCGCGTTGAGCCGTACGGCGCCGTCCGAGGCGAGCTTGCCGATCGCCGCGTCCATGCCGATACCGGAGGGCGCGGTGTAGTCGGCCCAGGCGATGACGGCGGTACGGGTACCGGGCGCGGCGGCCCGCTCCGCGCCGTACAGCGACTCGGCCATGCCGACCGGCGCGGTGTAGTGGCGTTCGGTCCGCTCGAACGTCAGCAGGTTCGTGTCGACGCCCGGGACGACCACCGAGACGCGCTCGGCGCCGCCGAGATCGCCGAAGACCTCGGCGGCGCGGCCGTTGCCGGTCGGGTCGAAGGCGAGGAGTTGGCGTCCGGCGCCCGCCAGCGACTGGAAGCGGTGCAGCCGCCGGGTCGCCTGGTGACGGCCTTCGGCGGACAGCCGGTCGTCGTCCGTCCGTTCGCGCTCGGCGTCGCGTGCCTGGAGTACGGCCAGCCGGTTGGCCCGGTAGCGCAGTGTCAGGGGCGCGCCGTTGAGGTTGCCCACCACGAGGGGGTAGCTGTCGGCGAGCCGGACGCGTTGCGCGGCGCCGAGTGAGTCGAAGAACGCCGCCAGCCGTCCCGGTGACGACCCGGGGTCCGGCAGCCGGCGGTCGCCGACGCGGCCCTTCTCCCAGGCCGAGAGCGCCCTTTCGCGTGCCGTGCCGTGCTCGCCGTGCTGCTGCAGCGCGGTCCAGCCGCCGCTCGCCAGCATCACGAAGACCACTGCGAGTGCCAGCAGGGCGCGCCACGCGGTGGGGGACGGGGAGGAGTCGAGGGAAGTCACTGCCCGACACACTAGGAGACGCACGGAGGCGCTCGACGCGAGCGTGAGCCAGATTCCTCCCTGCTGAGGGGCGAACTGGCGTTTGTTCACGCTCCGTCGGGGTAGCGCGCACGCATCGGAGCGTCCATGTGGCGTGCGTAACAGGGCGTTAGGGGTGAATCGCCTCGCGGGGAGGGATGCCGAGCGCCTTCCGTGGCTCTCGGTGAGTGGCGCAACTGGCGGGCATAACTGGTCAAATCGCCCGTCGGTTCTCGGTGGCCGGCGGCTGTTCCCGGGCGCTCCAGTCACCCGCGAGCGTGGGCACCAGTTCGCCCAGATACGACGCCGTCAGTTCGAGCAGCCCGTCCACACCGGTCTCCTGCCCCTGCCCCCAGAGCCGTCCCGTCACCCGCATCACCCCGGAGAACGCGGCGACGGCCACCCGCGGCCGCGGATCGGTCTCCACGTCGAGCCCCTCGCGCTCCGCGATCACCACCGCGACCTGCTCCTCCATCTCGGTGGCGCGCCGCAGATGCGCGGCCAGCAACGAGGGGGTGGATTCGATCATCCGGTAGGTGCGCAGATGGAGCTCGACCGGGATCAGGGCCTCGATCGCCTCGTTGATACGGCCCCAGGAACCCAGCACCGCGTGATGCATCGCCTCGAACGGGGTCTCGTGGGAGGGGCGTTGACGCAGCTCCGCCAGGAAGCGCGACTCCACCATGTGCTGGATGGTGAAGGCCGCCTCCTCCTTGCTGGCGAAGTAGCGGAAGAAGGTGCGCTGGGAGACGTCGACGGCGTCGGCGATCTCGTCGACGGTCGTCTCCTCGTATCCCCGGGTCGTGAACAGATCGAGAGCCGCCCGCAGCAGGGCGTCCCGCGTGCGCCGCTTCTTCAGCTCGCGCAGTCCGGCCGGATGCCGTGCCGCCCGCTGCCCGTCCACCACTCGCCGGTCCTCTTTCCCGTCACTCGCGGTCCACTTCGTACGTCCATGCCGGCCCGAAATGAGATGTGAGCCACATGACAGTTACAGACAGGTGAAATGGTTTGTCAACTGTCAGAGGCTGTCATTAGCCTCGGTTCATGACTAGTCAGACCACCGTGAAATCGGCGCCGAGAGACCCGCGGGACGCGGATCCGGGAGCCACCAAGGGCCTGCGTGGCCACCCCTGGCTGACCCTCTTCTCCGTCGCCATCGGCGTGATGATGGTCGCACTCGACGGCACGATCGTCGCGATCGCCAACCCGGTGATCAAGGAGGACCTCGGCGCGACCTTCGCCCAGGTCCAGTGGATAACCAACGGCTATCTTCTCGCGCTCGCCGTGGCGCTCATCACCGCGGGCAAGCTCGGAGACCGTTTCGGCCACCGCCAGACCTTCCTGATCGGCATCGCGGGCTTCGCCGCGGCCTCCGCCATCATCGGCTTCTCCGACAGCGTGGCGTTCGTCGTCGCCTTCCGCGTGCTCCAGGGCGTCTTCGGCGCCCTGTTGATGCCCGCCGCCCTCGGTCTGCTGCGCGCCACCTTCCCCGCCGAGAAGCTGAACATGGCCATCGGTATCTGGGGCATGGTCATCGGCGCCTCCACGGCGGGCGGCCCCATCGTCGGCGGTCTGCTGGTCGAACACGTCAGCTGGCAGTCGGTGTTCTTCATCAACGTGCCCGTCGGTGTCGTCGCCCTGATCCTCGGCCTGGTGATCCTCAAGGACCACCGCGCGGCGAACGCGCCCAAGTCCTTCGACATCGTCGGGATCCTGCTGCTCTCGGCCGCGATGTTCTCCCTGATCTGGGCGATCATCAAGGCGGGCGAGTCCTGGGGCTGGACCTCGGGCGGCACCTGGGGCTTCCTCGGCGCCGCCGTCCTGTGCTTCGTCCTGTTCGCCGTCTGGGAGACGAAGGTCAAGGAACCCCTCGTACCGCTGAGCATGTTCCGGTCCGTCCCGCTCAGCGCCGGCGCCATCCTGATGGTGCTGATGGCCTTCGCCTTCATGGGCGGTCTCTTCTTCGTGACGTTCTACCTCCAGGGCGTCCACGGCATGAGCCCCGTCGACAGCGGTCTGCACCTGCTGCCGCTGACCGCCATGATGATCGTCGCCTCGCCCGTCGCGGGCATGCTGATCACCAGGTTCGGACCACGGGTCCCGCTGGTCGGCGGCATGGTCGCCACGGCCGTCGCCATGTTCGGCATGTCCACCCTGTCGCCCGACTCCGGCACGTTCGTGATGTCGGTCTGGTTCGCGCTGCTCGGCATGGGCCTGGCGCCCGTCATGGTCGGCGCCACCGAGGTCATCGTCGGCAACGCGCCGCTGGAACTCTCCGGCGTCGCGGGCGGTCTCCAGCAGGCCGCGATGCAGGTCGGCGGCGCACTCGGTACGGCGGTGCTCGGCGCCATCATGTCCGCCAGGGTCAGCTCCGAACTCGGGGGCAACTGGGCGGACGCCGGCATCCCGGTGCCACTGGACCCGGCCCTGGAACAGGCGGCCGAGATCGGTGTCGCACCGGCCGAGCTGGCGAAGGCGCCCGGCGTCACGCCGGACATCTTCGACAAGATCACCGGGGTCATGCAGGACACCTTCGTGTCCGGGATGAGCCTGGCGTTCCTGGTCGCCGGCGCGGTCGCGGTGGTCGCGGCCTTCGTCGCCACCCGCACCAAGCGCGGCGACAACGCGGACGCGGCCGGGGGCGGCGTCCACATCTGACACGACCGGCGCCGGTGACCGGCGACCGCGACTGGCGCCCGGCTCCCTGCGCCCGGCGTCCGGCGCCCGGCGTCAACACGGTGCGATTCAGCGCGACGGCCCCGCCCGGACCTCCCGGCGGGGCCGTCGCCTGTTCGGGTGGTGTCAGGCAAGATCCTCTTCCCGTGGAGCGGGCCGCCGGGTCAGAGTGCGGACAACTGATCAGCACCACACGGGGGTTCACCATCATGCGCACAAGCACGCGCACAGCCATGCGTACGACCACACCTGTCACCCTGCTCACCGCGGCCACCCTGGCCGCCGCCACGGCCCTGCTGCCGGCCGCGACCCCGACCGCCGCGGCCGTCGCCGTCCCGCGCGACGCGTGCGGACCCGGCGAACTCTGTCTGTGGGGGAAACCGGATTTCCGGGGAGCCCGGCAGACACACGAACTGTTCCGCACCGAGATCCAGAACTGCGTCCCCCTGCCGCCCGGCACCGACGCCCAGTCCCTGGTCAACCGCATCGGACGGCCCGTGACCACCTACCAGTCGCACGAGTGCGAGGAGACGGGCGAGTTCGAGACGTACCCCGGCGACGGCACCTGGGTGCCCCAGTCGCCCTACCGCGTTCGCGCCTTCAAGGTCTGGGAGCGCTGAGCGGGGGTACCCGAGGTTTCAGACAGCCCACATCCACCGACACAGGGAGTGATGATGACGGGCTTCGGAAACACCCGGACACGCAAGCACCCTCGTTCACGCGGCCGGATGGGGTCGCGGAACGGGACGGACCGCGTGACCATCGGAATAGTCGGTCTGGTCTTCGCCGTCGCGGGACTGTTCGTACTGTCGATCGTCCTCGGCCCGCTGGCCATCGTGCTCGGCTGGCTGGGCATGGGCCGACGGTGGAGCACCGCGTACGTTCCGGCGGTGATCGCCTTCACGCTCGGTATCGTCGACACCGTACTGGCGCTCATGTGGCTGCTCTGACGGGCCACTTCGGTACGCACCACAGGAACGGACAGCGCGATCAGACCGGTGTGCGGCCGGCTGTCGTACCGTCGCTCTCCCGCGCTTGACCGGGCAGGGTGGCACCCGACAGCCGGCCCACCTCCGCGCGCAGCGCCCGTACCTCCTCCGTCAGCAGCTCGATCGCGGCCGTCTGCCGCTTCTCGCCCGCGCTCTCCTGCTCGAAGCGCGAGATGAACCAGGTGGCGATGTTCGCCGTGATCAGCCCGAGCAGCGCGATCCCGCTCAGCATCAGACCGATGGCGAGCAGCCGCCCGAGCCCGGTCGTCGGCGAGAGATCCCCGTACCCCACCGTGGTCATCGTCGTGAACGACCACCACACCGCGTCACCCAGCGTCTTGATGTTCCCCTCGGGGGAGTCGCGTTCGACCTCCAGGACAGCCAGCGAACCGAACATCATCAGACCGGCGACCGACCCCACCACATACGTCGTGAGCCTGATCTGACTCGCGATCCTCGCCCGCTGCCCCACCAGCAGCAGCGTCGCGACGACCCGCAGCAGCCGCAGCGGCGCCACCATCGGCAGCAGTACGGCGAGCAGATCCAGCGGATGACGGCGTACGAACTGCCAACGGGCGCGCGCCAGCACGAGCCGCACCGTGTAGTCCGTCGCGAACAGCCCCCACACCACCCACTCGACGACCGCGCAGGCGCGGGTGACGGTGCCGTGCGCGCCGGGCATGACGATGGGCAGGGCGTACGCGACGCCGAAGAGCAGCGCGAACGCCAGCAACGGCCGCTGCGTGCGGCGCTCCCAGCGGACGCGCGCGGGTATTTCCTTCATGGCCGGAAAGAGTAGGGAACGCGACGACGGGCCGGAACCGCGACACCCCACCACCACGACGAACGGTGGCCGGCCCCGTACCCACGGGACCGGCCACCGGCCGTCTACTGCTTGCCAGTTGCTACGCGTCGCCGCCCTCAGGGCCCGGGTCCGCCGCCGCCACGTCCAGCAGCTGGTAGCGGTCCACCGCCTGCTTCAGCACCGAACGGTCCACCTTGCCCTCCCGGGCCAGCTCCGTGAGCACCCCGAGAGCGATCGACTCCGCGTCGATGTGGAAGAACCGGCGGGCCGCGCCACGCGTGTCCGCGAAGCCGAAACCGTCCGCGCCCAGCGACTGGTACGTCCCCGGCACCCAGCGCGAGATCTGGTCGGGCACGGCCCGCATCCAGTCCGAGACCGCGACGAACGGGCCCTCGGCGTCGGAGAGTTTGCTCGTCACGTACGGCACGCGCTGCTCCTCCTCCGGGTGGAGCAGGTTGTGCCGCTCCACGTCGACGGCCTCCCGGCGCAGCTCGTTCCACGACGTCGCCGACCAGACGTCCGCGCGCACGTCCCACTGCTCGGCGAGGAGCCGCTGCGCCTCGACGGCCCACGGCACGGCCACGCCGGACGCCAGGATCTGCGCCGGGATCGAGCCGCTCTCGCCCCGCTTGTAGCGGTAGATGCCCTTGAGGATGCCCTCGACGTCCACGTTCTCGGGCTCGGCCGGGTGCTGGATCGGCTCGTTGTAGACCGTCAGGTAGTAGAAGACGTTCGGGTCCTCGCCCGGGTGCGGCTGCCCGTACATCCGGCGCAGCCCGTCCTCCATGATGTGCGCGATCTCGTAGCCGAACGCCGGGTCGTAGGAGACACAGCCCGGGTTCGTGGAGGCGAGCAACTGCGAGTGCCCGTCCGCGTGCTGAAGACCCTCACCGGTCAGAGTCGTACGACCCGCGGTCGCGCCCAGAACGAAACCGCGCGCCAACTGGTCGGCCATCTGCCAGAACTGGTCGCCGGTCCGCTGGAAACCGAACATCGAGTAGAAGACGTACACCGGGATCAGCGGCTCGCCGTGCGTCGCGTACGCCGAGCCCGCGGCGATCAGCGACGCCGTACAGCCCGCCTCCGAGATGCCGTCGTGCAGCATCTGGCCGGTCGGCGACTCCTTGTAGGCCAGGAGCAGTTCCCGGTCCACCGACTCGTACTGCTGGCCCAGCGGGTTGTAGATCTTCGCACTCGGGAAGAACGCGTCCATGCCGAACGTGCGGTACTCGTCCGGCGCGATCAGCACGAAACGCTTGCCGATCTCCTTGTCCCGCATCAGGTCCTTCAGCACCCGCACGAACGCCATGGTCGTGGCGATCGACTGCTGACCCGACCCCTTCTTCGCCGCCGCGTACGTCTTGTCGCCGGGCAGCGCCAGCGCCTTCGACCGCACCACACGGGTCGGCACATAGCCGTCCAGGCTCTTGCGGCGGTCGTGCATGTACTGGATCTCTTCCGAGTCCTTGCCCGGGTGGTAGTACGGCGGCTGCCCGTCCTCCAGCTGCTTGTCCGTGATCGGCAGATGCAGCCGGTCACGGAAGCCCTTCAGGTCGGCGACCGTCAGCTTCTTCATCTGGTGGGTCGCGTTGCGGCCCTCGAAGTTCGGACCCAGCGTCCAGCCCTTCACGGTCTGCGCGAGGATCACCGTCGGCTGGCCCTTGTGCGCCTTCGCCGCCGCGTACGCCGCGTACACCTTCTTGTGGTCGTGGCCGCCGCGCCCCAGATGCAGGATCTGCTCGTCCGACATCCCCTCGACCATGGCGCGCAGCCGCTGGTCGTCACCGAAGAAGTGCTCACGGATGTACGCGCCGGTCTCCGTCGCGTACGTCTGGAACTGCCCGTCCGGCGTGGTGTTCAGCCGGTTCACCAGCACACCGTCGCGGTCCTGCGCCAGCAGCGGGTCCCAGGAACGGTCCCAGACCAGCTTGATGACATTCCAGCCGGCCCCGCGGAACTGCGACTCCAGCTCCTGGATGATCTTGCCGTTGCCGCGTACCGGGCCGTCGAGCCGCTGCAGGTTGCAGTTGACGACGAAGGTGAGATTGTCCAGACCCTCACGGGCCGCGATCGACAGCTGACCCAGCGACTCCGGCTCGTCCATCTCGCCGTCGCCCAGATACGCCCACACATGCGACCGGGAGGTGTCGGCGATGCCGCGCGCCTCCATGTAGCGGTTCATCCGCGCCTGGTAGATCGCGCCCAGCGGACCGAGGCCCATCGAGACGGTCGGGAACTCCCAGAAGTCCGGCATCAGCCGCGGATGCGGATAGCTGGACAGCCCGTCCGGGGCCTTCGACTTCTCCTGGCGGAACGCGTCGAGCTGCGCCTCGCTGAGCCGGTCCAGCAGGAAGGCGCGGGCGTAGATGCCCGGGGACGCGTGCCCCTGGAAGAAGATCTGGTCTCCGCCGTCACCGCCGTCCTTGCCCCGGAAGAAGTGGTTGAAGCCCACGTCGTACAGGGAGGCGGAGGACGCGAAGGTGGCGATATGACCGCCGACGCCGATCCCGGGGCGCTGCGCGCGGGAGACCATCACCGCGGCGTTCCAGCGGGTCGCGTTGAGGACCTTCCGCTCGATCTCCTCGTTGCCGGGGAAGAACGGCTCGTCCTTGGTGGCGATCGTGTTGACGTAGTCGGTGCTGCGCATCTCGGGCACGGCCACGCGCTTCTCGCGTGCGCGCTCGATCAGCCGGAGCATGAGGTAGCGGGCGCGCTCACGCCCCCGTTCGTCGACGGCGGCATCGAGCGAGTCGAGCCACTCCTGGGTCTCCTCGGGATCAAAGTCCGGGACCTGGCTGGGAAGGCCGCCAATGATGATCGGGTTGCGATCGGATCCGGAAGCCACACTTTTCCTTCGCTGTTCGGGTCGTGTCGCGCCTCGCGTCCGGGCCGGGCCGGCCGTCCGACCGGTCACGTCATCACGCTGGGCACGCCTGTGGGTCCTGCGAGTACATCTGCTGTCGGGTGGAGCTTGCCTCTTCTGCCGCCAGGGAACAGGCACGGGGAGCGGGCCTTACGGCGTATCCATCGTGTACCGCGGCGACGGAAACGTCACCTCTACCGAGGGGTAACCCTCACACCGCGACGAATTCCGCGCGATCACTTCGTCCGCTTGGCCGTCGGCCCGGTCGTCCGCCGTGTTCCGGGTCCGGCCAAATCGCAATCTTACGCTCAAGGCGACTATGCGTTTCGTTCGACCGTTCGGACCCGATTGGCGTACCGAAGCCGCGTAGGATGACAAACGGGGCGGAAACTCTCCGCGGGCATCACAGCCGGTGTTATCGGGGTGTCAGGAGATGCGACGAAGCGGCCGGAACGTACCCGTTTCGGCGGTCTCGGCCGTCGGGTACTTGCGCGATCCGCCCGGCCCGTGTGGACTACGGCCAGCGCCCCGCGTACGCGCGTGGCTGAAGCATTTTCCAAAACATGATCAGGAGGCAATCCGTGAGCGCGACCGCGGACCACGCGGAGGAACGAACCAACATTGCCGCGAGGCTTGGGTTCGAACCCGGACAGGTGGTCCAGGAGATCGGCTACGACGACGACGTCGAGCAGGAGCTCCGTGAGTCCATCGAGGCCGTCATCGGCCAGGAGCTCGTCGACGAGGACTACGAGGACGTGGCCGACGCCGTCGTGCTCTGGTTCCGCGACGACGACGGCGACCTGACGGACGCGCTGGTGGACGCCATCGGCCTCATCGAGGAGGGCGGAGCGGTCTGGCTGCTGACGCCCAAGACAGGCCGTGACAACTACGTCGAGCCCAGCGACATCAACGAGGCCGCCCAGACCGCCGGCCTGGCGCAGACCAAGAGCATCAACGCCGGCAAGGACTGGACGGGCAGCCGGCTGGTCACGCCCAAGGCGGCGAAGTCCAAGCGCTGAGAACGGGCGCCGCATCCGAGCGCGAAAGCCGAAGCGGCAGCCTGGCAGATGTGCCTCGCAAGCCTCGCACGTAACGACGGCCCCCGTCGGCATCCGCCGCCGGGGGCCCTTGCGTAGGGTGGTGCCGACCGGAGAGAACGAGGGGGCGTGCGGCAGATGACGGGAACGGGACGGACGGGGACGGGACGGACGGAGACGGGACGACCGGGGACACCGGACGGGGAACGCGAGGCCGTCGGGGGCATGGGGGCCGCCGGGGCCGTCGAGGCCCTTGCCGTCGGCGCCGAGGCGCCGGACTTCACCCTGAAGGACAACCACGGGCGGACCGTACGGCTCTCCGACTTCCGGAGCGGCCCCGAGGACGACGGCAAGAACGTGGTGCTGCTCTTCTACCCGTTCGCCTTCACCGGCGTCTGCACCGGCGAGCTGTGCGCGCTCCGCGACGAACTGCCCACCTTCGTCAACGACGACACCCAGCTGCTCGCCGTCTCCACCGACTCCATCCACACCCTGCGGATCTTCGCCGAGCAGGAGGGCCTGGAGTACCCGCTGCTCTCGGACTTCTGGCCGCACGGCCGGACCTCACGGGCGTACGGGATCTTCGACGAGGACAAGGGCTGCGCGCTGCGCGGCACCTTCATCATCGACAAGGCGGGCATCGTGCGCTGGACGGTCGTCAACGGGCTGCCGGACGCGCGCGATCTTGACGACTACGTCAAGGCCCTTGCCGCTCTGTGACGACAACTCGCCACTCGTGGACGCGGTCCCGCACGAAAACCCTTGTGGGAGCGGGATTGTCCCCCGTAAACCGCACAAGGGGCGGGAACCGGTCACTAGGATCCACTCGTTGATCCGATGCCAATTGCACCAGGGGGCGCGCGACGCACGGCGACGGCCGCCGAATGTGGCCGGCGCCGAGGCCGCCCGCCCCTGTGAAACTCATCAAGGGAGGACTCGTGGGAGTCAGCCTCAGCAAGGGCGGCAACGTCTCGCTGACCAAGGCCGCGCCCAACCTGACCGCGGTCACCGTGGGTCTGGGCTGGGACGTCCGCACGACCACCGGTAACGACTTCGACCTCGACGCCAGCGCCCTGCTGACGAACGCCGAGGGCAAGGTCACAGGCGATGGAAACTTCGTCTTCTTCAACAACCTCAAGAGCCCCGACGGCTCCGTCGAGCACACCGGCGACAACACCACCGGTGAGGGCGAGGGCGACGACGAGGCGATCAAGGTCAACCTCGCCGGCGTCCCCGCGGACGTCGACAAGATCGTGTTCCCGGTCTCGATCTACGAGGCCGAGAGCCGCCAGCAGTCCTTCGGCCAGGTGCGCAACGCGTTCATCCGCGTCGTCAACCAGGCGGACAACAACGAACTGGCGCGGTACGACCTGACGGAGGACGCATCGACCGAGACCGCGATGGTCTTCGGAGAGCTTTACCGAAATGGCGCCGAGTGGAAGTTCCGCGCCATCGGACAGGGGTATGCCTCTGGCCTGCGTGGCATCGCGCAGGACTTCGGCGTCAACGTCTGAGCCGCTCGTCCGTCCGTCCGGCGCCGCACATCCGAGTGCGGCGCCGGACGCGCCTCACCGTGCGGGTCCCGGCCCGCACACGCACCACGAGCACCACGGGCCGGGCATCATCCGGGCCCGGTGTGCGAAGCACCACGTACACGCACCACGAGTACGGCGTCAGGCGCGCCGTGCCCGGCTTCACGTCACCTCTGGGGAGGACTCACCATCATGGGCGTCACACTCGCCAAGGGAGGCAACGTCTCCCTCTCCAAGGCCGCACCGAACCTCACCCAGGTGTTGATCGGTCTCGGCTGGGACGCGCGCTCCACCACCGGAGCGCCGTTCGACCTCGACGCCAGCGCACTGCTCTGCCAGTCAGGGCGCGTGCTCGGCGACGAGTGGTTCATCTTCTACAACAACCTCACCAGCCCCGACGGCTCCGTCGAGCACACGGGCGACAACCTCACCGGTGAGGGCGACGGCGACGACGAGTCCCTGCTGGTCAACCTCCCCTCCGTCCCCGCGAATGTCGACAAGATCATCTTCCCGGTGTCGATCCATGACGCCGACGCCCGCGGCCAGACCTTCGGCCAGGTCAGCAACGCGTTCATCCGCGTCGTCAATCAGGCGGACGGCCAGGAGCTCGCTCGCTACGACCTGACGGAGGACGCCTCGACGGAGACCGCGATGATCTTCGGTGAGCTGTACCGGTACGGCGGCGAGTGGAAGTTCCGGGCCGTGGGACAGGGGTACGCGTCGGGTCTGCGCGGCATCGCTCTAGACTTCGGGGTCAACGTTTCGTAAAGCAGTGCTCTGCGCGGGGGAAAACCCGTTAAACACCAGATGGGGTAGCCAGTGATCCTGAAAACCTTCGGCTGGTCGTTCGCCATCACGGCGGCCGGCCTTGCCTTCGCGGCCTGGCAGTGGGGGTGGGAGGCGTTCGGGATCGTACTGATCCTGTCGATCCTTGAGATCTCCCTGTCGTTCGACAACGCCGTTGTCAACGCCGGGATCTTGAAGAAGATGAATGCCTTCTGGCAGAAGATCTTCCTCACCATCGGCATCCTGATCGCCGTGTTCGGAATGCGGCTGGTGTTCCCCGTCGCCATCGTCGCGATCAGCGCCAAGGTCGGTCCCATCGATGCCGTCCAGTTGGCACTGGACAAGCCCGAACAGTACGAGGCACTCGTCACCGACGCGCACCCGGCCATCGCCGCCTTCGGTGGCATGTTCCTGTTGATGATCTTCCTGGACTTCATCCTCGAAGACCGTGACATCAAGTGGCTCGCCTGGCTGGAGCGCCCGCTGGCCAAGCTCGGCAAGGTCGACATGCTGTCGGTCTGCGTCGCACTGGTCGTCCTGCTCATCACGGCCATGACGTTCGCCACCAACGCGCACACCAGCACCGGTTACGAGGACAAGTCGGCCACCGTACTGCTCTCCGGTGTCGCGGGTCTGATCACCTACCTCGTCGTCAACGGGCTCTCCAGCTTCTTCGAGAACAAACTCGAAGAGGAAGAGGAGCGCGAACACGAGGAGGAGGAGAAAGCCAAGGCCGAAGGCAAGCAGGTCTCGGCCGTCGGCCTCGCCGGCAAGGCCGCCTTCTTCCTCTTCCTCTACCTCGAAGTCCTCGACGCCTCCTTCTCCTTCGACGGAGTCATCGGCGCCTTCGCCATCACGAACCACATCTTCTGGATGGCGCTCGGCCTCGGTATCGGCGCGATGTACGTCAGGTCGCTCACCGTCTACCTGGTCCGCCAGGGCACCCTCGACGACTACGTCTACCTGGAGCACGGCGCGCACTACGCGATCGGCGCGCTCGCCGCGATCCTGCTCATCACCATCGAGCACGAGATCCACGAGATCATCACCGGTCTCGTCGGCATCGTCCTGATCGCCGCCTCCTTCTGGTCATCCGTGGTCCGCAACAAGCGAGTTGCGGCTGAAGGTGGCGAGGATTCGGAGGACAAGACAACAGTCCATGTCTGAGTCCGCCTCCTGGGTGTGACCAGGCGGGGATAGCGGGAACGCTCTGAGCGGGGCGGCCTGAGGCGGAAGCCTTCCGGCCGCCCCGCTGTTCACGTTCTGTACGGCTTCGACATGGCGCTCGTGCGGCGCCGTACGGCGTCCCGTTGGGCGTCCGACGAGTAGGAAATGATGGGGGTGGGGTGGGGATGGCCTTCTGGGACAATCTATGGCGAAGCAAAGCCTCGCAATTCGATTCGGGAAGCTCCTCGACGAACTCGATCGAGCTGACCAAGCGCAATCCGTCCGTCTCGCTCACGAAACAGGGCGCGGCCACCGGGAATCTACGGGTCAACCTGTCGTGGCGGATGCGTACTTCGGACATCGAGGGACGGTCGAAGCAGGGGAGCGGGCTGCTGCGGCACCCGTTCAAACTCTTCAAGCCCGACGTGGTGCAGGCACACACCCTGGGTGTGGTCAACGTCGACCTCGACATCGGGTGCATGTACGAACTCGCCGACGGCAGCAAGGGTGTTGTGCAGCCGCTGGGCGGATTCTTCGGCAGTCTGAATGAGCCGCCGTATGTGAAACTCAGCGGCGACGACCGCTTCGGCGCCCCGTCCGGCGAGACGATATTCATCAACCTCGACCACCGGGAAGAGATCAAACGGCTGCTCGTCTTCGTCTACATCTACGACCGCACCCCGGCCTTCGACCGGACCCACGCCAACGTCACGCTCTACCCGAGCAACGGCCCGCGCGTCGAGATCGAACTGGACGAGCGGGCACCGCAGGCCCGGTCCTGCGCGGTGTTCTCACTGGAGACCGTCAAGGGCGATCTGGTGGTGCGGCGCGAGGTGAAATTCGTGTACGGCTTCCAGGCGGAGCTGGACCGGCTGTACGGGTGGGGCCTGCAGTGGGGGCGGGGCTACAAGACGAAGACGTGAGCGGCTGCCGCGCGGGGGTGGCGGTGGCGCGCGGCGGACACGGCGGTGCCGCGCGCGGTGCCGCCGGTGGTACGGGCCGCCGCGCCGGCCACCGGCACGACGAGCCGGCCACCGCCGTACGAACCGACTACGGCCGGACGAACTGCGGCCCCATCGGCGGCAGCCGGAAATTAGGGTCCGGCGCGGGAGCCGCCGCCGCGGCCGGCTGCGGATAGCCGTACGCCGGAGCCCCCTGCGGCACCGGCGGTGCCGACGGCGGCTGAGGACCCGGCCCCGCGGCGGGCGCGTGCGGATAGCCGTAAGCCGGCTGCGGCGACGCGGGCTGCGGATACCCGTAGGCCGGCCGGGCGGCCGCGGGCTGCGGATAGCCGTAGCCGGACTGCCCCTGCGGCTGACCCGGGAACTGCGGCTGCGGCGCGGGCGCCGCGGGTGGTGCCTGCGGCCCGCCACGTACCGCGACGGGCTGTCCGGGCCCGCCGGGAATCTGGGCGGTCACGCCCTCCGAGCCCTGCGGGGCGCCGTCGACCCCTTCCGTCTCGTCGACCGAGATACCGAAAGCCGTCGCCAGCCCGATCAGACCGGTCGGATAGCCCTGGCCCACGGCCCGGAACTTCCAGTGGTTCCCGCGCCGGTAGAGCTCACCGCAGATGATCGCGGTCTCCTCGCCGGTCTCCGGGCGCACGTCGAAGACGGCCAGCGGGTCGCCGTCGGCCTGGGCCGCGTCGTACAGCAGGACCCTCAGGTCGTGCACATGCTGGAAACTCGCCCCGTCCGACGACGCCGCGAGCACCACCTGGTCGACGCTCGGGTCCAGTGCGGCCAGATCGGCCTCGACGGTGTCGGTGAGCCCTTCGGGCACCTGCTTCTTCGGCAGCCGCCTGACCAGGCCCGACGGATGACGGGGCTGGTTGTAGAAGACAAAGTCCTCGTCCGAGCGCACACGTCCCTCAGGACCCAGCAGAAGCGCCGACGCGTCCACGTCGGGGACCCCCGCCCCCGGGGTCCAGCGCAACACAGCCCTTACGGCCATGGCGTCGAGGGGGACGTTCGAGCCCTTCACCATCGCGTGCGTCATACCGGTCATCCTGCCTTCCCGCAGGCCGCGCGGACAACGTGGGGGCATGGTGGAAGGAGGCCGAGCGGGGGTGAGAGAGGGGCGAGAAGTGGACGAGTTACCTGAAATTCATGCAGGTGTGGAACTCCTGACTCCCGTCCATACGTACTATTACCGGCCACATGTCAACGCGACCACCGTGGCAGTACGGGGGATGTAAATGCGTCACTTCGGGCATATTCCGTCCACTGCTCGGCAAACGTTGTTCCACCAGGAGCCCGCTGAGTTCACCTCGGCCTCCCCGGCCCGCACGCTGTCCGCAGCCCTCGGGGCCACCCTCTACAGCCCCGCGACCAGGCCACGGCTGGCGGACGACGTGGTCAAACTGGCCGGTCGGGGCGTCGTGTCGATGGTGCTGTGCCTGGAGGACTCCATCGACGACTCCGAAGTGGAGTGGGCCGAGGAGAACCTGGTCAGGCAGTTCGCCGACCTCGACCGGCGCGGCGTGGAGCTGCCGCTGCTCTTCGTCCGGGTCCGTGAACCGGACCAGATACCCGACCTCGTACGCCGGCTCGGCACCGCCGCCCATATCTTGTCCGGATTCGTACTGCCGAAGTTCACCGAGGAGCGTGGAGTCCCCTTCCTCGAAGCACTGATTTCGGCCGAACATGAGAGCGGGCGGCGGCTCTTCGCCATGCCCGTACTCGAATCGCCCGAGCTGCTGCATCTGGAGACACGGGCCGAGACCCTCACCGGCATCGCCCGCACCGTCGACAAATACCGGGAGCGGGTACTCGCGCTGCGGCTCGGCGTCACCGACTTCTGCTCCGCGTACGGGCTCCGCCGCTCGCCCGACATGACCGCGTACGACGTACGCATCGTCTCCGCCGTCATCGCCGACGTGGTGAACGTCCTCGGCCGCTCCGACGGCACCGGCTTCACGATCACCGGCCCCGTGTGGGAGTACTTCCGACTCCACGAGCGGATGTTCAAACCGCAGCTCCGCCGCAGCCCCTTCCTCGAAGGACGGGCCGAGGAACTGCGCACCGCCCTCATCGAGCACGACCTCGACGGACTGCTGCGCGAGATCCAGCTCGACCAGACCAACGGACTGGTCGGCAAGACCTGCATCCACCCCTCGCACGTCATGCCCGTGCACGCGCTGTCGGTGGTCAGCCACGAGGAGTTCAGCGACGCCCAGGACATCCTGCGGCCGGAGCGGGGCGGGGGAGGCGTGCTGCGCTCGTCGTACACGAACAAGATGAACGAGGTGAAGCCCCACCGCGCCTGGGCCGAACGCACCATGCAGCGCGCCGAGGTCTTCGGCGTCGCCAAGGAGGACATCGGCTTCGTGGAGCTGCTCGCCGCCGGGCTGGTGGAGTGAGCGGGACGGGCGCCGGGGAAAGTGCCCCGGACGACGCCGGCAGGAACGACAAGCACAGCGAGACGGCAGAGGAGAACAGCAACGTGGTGTGGTCGGGGTCATGGGTCGCCGAACGGCTGGGCATACAGCTCGTCGGCGGGGACGAACTGCGCGAACTGCTGGGCCTGGCCCTGCGCCGCAACCCCAAGCGCGCCCACCTCCTCGTCTCGAACGTACTGGGAAAACACGTCCCGCAGCGGCCCTCCGTCGTGCACGGCGCGGGCGTGGCCCTCGGCGAACGCGTACGGGACCTGCTGGGCGACGCCGTCGAACAGACCGTGATCCTCGGCTACGCGGAGACCGCGACCGGCCTCGGCCACTCGGTGGCCGACGGCGTGCGGCGCGCCCCGTACCTGCACTCCACCCGCCGTCCGGTGGCCGGCGTCGCCACCGCGGGCGGCTTCGAGGAGTCCCACTCGCACGCCACCTCACATCTGCTGCTCCCGGAGGACCCGGACCTGCTGGCGGGCGACGGTCCGCTGGTCCTCGTGGACGACGAGTTCTCCACGGGCAACACCGTGCTCAACACGATTCGCGCTCTGCACGCCCGCTACCCGCGCCGGTGGTACGTGATCGTGGCACTGGTCGACATGCGCTCGGCCGCCGACCGGGACCGGCTGGCGGAATTCGCCCAGGAGATCGGCGCCCGCGTCGACCTGGTGGCCATGGCCTCGGGCACGGTCGCCCTACCGGAGGACGTACTGGCACGGGGCCAGGCCCTGGTCGCGGAGTACGAGGACGGTTCCGGTACGGGACTCGGGCTGGGGGTGGGGGCCCCCTCCCCCTCCCCCCACCCCCTCCCCACCACCCCCGCACCCTCCTCCCCCTCCGCCTCCAGCCCGGACGCGACCGGTGGCGGCGTCGTGCGTGTGTCGCTCGGCTGGCCCGCCGGGCTGCCCGACGGGGGGCGGCACGGCTTCACACAGGCCCACCGCGCCCGCCTGGAGGCCGCCGCGCCCGCCATGGCCGCCGCGCTCGCCCAGGAGCTGGGCGACGCCCGACGCGTGCTTGTCCTCGGCTTCGAGGAGCTGATGTACGCGCCCTTGCGCCTCGCCCTCGAACTGGAGCGGTCCGTCACCGGCATCGAGGTCCGCTACTCGACCACGACCCGCTCGCCCGTTCTCGCCGTGGACGACCCCGGCTACGCGATACGCAGCCGTCTCGTCTTCCCGGCCCACGACACCGCGGCCTTCCCGGCGGACGACGGTGCCGGCGACCGGTACGCCTACAACGTCGCCGGCGGCGGCTTCGACGCCGTCGTCGCGGTCGTCGACTCCCTGGCGGACTCCCCGGAACTGCACGCCCCGGACGGCCTGCTCGCCCAGCTCGCCGCCCAGGTCCCGCGTGTCGTACTCGCTGTCGTCCCCTCGTACCTCCCAGTTGCTTCGCACGTCCCCGACCGGCAGGAACCCCCCATGCTGCCCGCCCCTCTCCGTGGCCCCGCCTTCTCCTCGTACGCCGCCGACGACGTCGGCTGGCTCCTCCAGGACCTGTCCGACGTGGAACTGGAAGCCCCGACGGAGGAGCGCGAAGAGGCGATACAGAGCGGCGGCGCCCACTACGCGGAGTCGCTGCCCGTCGAGTACCAGCCCAGCGTCGAGTACCAGGAACTCTTCCGGTCCGCCCTCGCCACCTCCGCGGCCCGCATCGCCCGTGCCGTCGGCACCGTCACCGATACCGTGCTGGCCGAGCACCCGCGGCGCTACGACGACCCCGCCTCCCCGGAAGCCACGCGGGCGCGGCCCGTGCTGGTCTCACTCGCCCGAGCCGGCACCCCCGTGGGCGTTCTGATGCGCCGCTGGGCACAGCACCGGCACGGCCTGGACCTGCCGCACTACGCCCTCTCCATCGTGCGCGGCCGCGGCATCGACACCAACGCCATCCGCTGGCTCGCGGCCCACCACAACCCGGCCGACATCGTCTTCGTCGACGGCTGGACCGGCAAGGGCGCCATCACCCGCGAACTGGCCGACGCACTGGCCGAGTTCGCCGACTTCCACCCCGAGATCGCGGTACTCGCCGACCCCGGCGGCTGCGTACGGACCTACGGCACCCGTGAGGACTTCCTCATCCCTTCCGCCTGCCTCAACTCCACCGTCTCCGGGCTCATCTCCCGTACCGTCCTGCGCGCCGACCTCGTCGGCCCCGACGACTTCCACGGAGCGAAGTACTACCGCGAACTCGCCGACGCCGATGTGTCCGGCTACTTCCTGGACACCGTCGCCGCCCGCTTCGCCGACGTCACGGACGCGGTGGACACCGAGGTCAAGGAACTTCTCTCCACCGACCGCGCACCCACCTGGGAAGGCTGGGCCGCCGTCGAGCGGATCAGCGAGGAGTACGGCATCCACGACGTGAACCTCGTCAAGCCCGGCGTCGGCGAGACCACCCGTGTCCTGCTGCGCCGCGTCCCCTGGAAGATCCTGGCCAAGCGCGGCGCGGGAACCGACCTCGATCACGTCCGGCTGCTTGCCGAGCAGCGCGGCGTACCCGTGGAGGAGGTCGACGGACTTCCCTACACCTGCGTCGGGTTGATCCACCCCCGCTACACCCGTGGCGCCACGGGTGCGGACGGCACGGCGGTGGCCACCTCGTGAACGTGTCCACCTCCGCGGCGGCGCTGGTCGCCAGCGACCTCGACCGCACCCTCATCTATTCGGCCGCCGCGCTCCAGCTCGCCATGCCGGACGACGAGGCCCCCCGACTGCTCTGCGTCGAGATCTACGAGAGCCGGCCCCTGTCGTACCTGACGGAGACGGCCGCCGGGCTGCTCGAAGACCTCGCCGGCGGCACGGTCTTCGTGCCCACCACGACCCGCACCCGTGAGCAGTACTTCCGGATCCATCTGCCGGGCCCCGCCCCTCGGTTCGCGATCTGTGCCAACGGTGGTCATCTCCTCGTCGACGGCGAGTCCGACCCAGCCTGGCAGACCCGGGTGCGGGACCGCCTCGCCGAGAGCTGCGCCCCGCTCAAGGAAGTCAGGGAGCACCTTCTCGCCGCGGCCGACCCCGCGTGGCTGCTCAAGGAGCGGATCGCCGAGGACCTGTTCGCCTATCTCGTCGTCGACCGCGCGCTGCTCCCCGAGGGCTGGGTGAAGGAACTCGCCGAGTGGGCCGACGGCCGCGGCTGGACCGTCTCCCTCCAGGGCCGGAAGATCTACGCCGTACCGCGGCCGCTGACGAAGAGCGCCGCCATGCGTGAGGTCGCCCGGCGGACCGGCGCCGAACTGACCCTCGCCGCCGGGGACTCCCTCCTCGACGCCGATCTGCTGCTGGCCGCCGACCGTGGCTGGCGGCCCGGTCACGGCGAGTTGGCCGACACCGGCTGGAGCGCCCCGCACGTGGAGACACTGACCGAGACCGGCGTGGCCGCGGGAGAGGAGATCCTGCGGCGGCTCAGCCGCGCTGCTTCTCCCGACGGGTCCTGACCACCCGCCTGACGATGAGGGCCAGGACCACGAGCACCACGATGCCCAGGACCAGCTTCGAATACGTGGAGACATAGCCACTCACCACCTTCCAGTTCTCGCCGAGCGCGTAGCCGGCCATGATGAACGCGGTGTTCCAGATCGCGCTGCCGAGTGTGGTCAGACCGATGAAGACGGGCAGCCGCATTCTCTCGACGCCCGCGGGCACGGAGATCAGACTGCGGAAGAGAGGAATCATCCGGCCGAAGAAGACCGCCTTCGCGCCATGCCGGCTGAACCAGTCCTCGGTCCTCTCTATGTCGCTCGCCTTCACCAGCGGCACCTTGGACGCGAGAGCGATCGTCCGCTCCCGGCCGAGCCACGCGCCCAGCCCGTACAGGGCGAGCGCGCCCACGACCGAGCCCGCGGTCGTCCACAGCACCGCCGCCAGCAGACCCATCTCGCCGGTGCTGGCCGCGAAGCCCGCGAGCGGCAGGATCACCTCGCTGGGCAGGGGAGGAAACAGATTCTCCAGGGCAATGGCTATGCCCGCGCCCGGTGCTCCGAGCGTGTCCATCAAGCTGTTTACCCATTGCTGCGGGCTGCTGCCTGCGATCATGACTCCCACGCTAGGTGCCTGCTCAGGCAGGCACATTGAGGCGGACCGTACGGATTACTGAGGTTTCCCGCAGTGTGCGGGCACATGCCTCCCGCTAGCGTTATTGATCGTGAACACAGTGGTGCGTCGAGGGGCGCGACTCGGGGTCGGACTCGGTATCGGAAGCGGCACGGCGGTGATAGAGCTGGTCTTCTCGCTGCTCGCGGGCATAGCTCTGCTCCTCGTGCGGGCATGGCCACGGGGGCGCCGCGCGGTCATGCGGCCGGTGGGCGCCTGCGCGCGAAGCCTGGTCGATCTGGAGCGGCACCGGCTCCGCACGATGCTCGACGAGCGGGTCTCCGCGAGTTACGAGCCGACCGGAGCCCTGCGCTATCTCGCGACGCGCTGGGCGCTCGGGCTGTTCGGGGCCGGCCTGGTGCTGACCGCGCTGCTCGGCGTCGCGTACGGCACCTTCTTCGTCTACGCCTGGGCGATCATCGAGATCGAGAATCCGGGCACGCTCGCGATCGCCACCCTCGGCGGTCTGTTCCTCCTTCTCCTCTCTGTACCGGCGTTCTTCGCAATCGCCGCGTTCGAAGGGAAGTTGGCCAGGCACTTCCTGGGCCCCAGCCGTCAGGAGGCATTGGAACGCCGGATAGAGCAGCTCGCCGTCAGCCGGGCGGGAGTCGTGGACGTGGTGCATGACGAGCGCCGTCGTATCGAGCGGGATCTGCACGACGGCGTGCAGCAGCAACTGGTGGCCCTCGGGATGCTGCTGGGCCGTGCCCGCCGTACCCGCGACCCGCGGCACGCGGACGAACTGCTGCGGCAGGCGCACGAACAGAGCAGCCAGGCTCTCGACGAACTGCGGGAGGTGGCCTGGCGTGTCTATCCGACGGTGCTGGACGAGGCGGGTCTCCGAGCGGCGCTGGAGACGGTCGCCGAGCGGTGCCCGCTGCCGGTGCGGCTGCGTTGCCGGCTCGGCGGTGAGCCGCCGAAGGCCGCGGCGACCGTTGCCTACTTCGTCGTGTCCGAAAGCGTCACCAACGCGGTCAAGCACTCAGGAGCGACGAGTATCGATGTGAGAGTTGTCGAAGACACCCGTACGTTGCGAATAGAGGTGACGGACGACGGCAAGGGCGGCGCCGATCTGTCGGGCAGCGGTCTGTTCGGCCTGGCCCGTCGCGTCGACGCCCTCGACGGGCTCCTGCGGATCGACAGTCCGCCCGGCGGCCCCACCACCATCACCGCGGAGATTCCATGCGAGTAGTCCTGGCCGAGGATTCGACCCTGCTGAGGGAGGGCCTGGTGCGGCTGCTCGCCGAGGAGGGGCACGAGGTGGTGGACGCGGTCGCCGACGCGGAGGCCCTGCTGGCGGTCGTCGCCCGTGACCAGCCGGATGTGGTGGTGGCGGACGTCCGGATGCCACCCTCGCACACCGACGAGGGACTACGGGCCGCGCTGGAGATCCGCAAGCGATGGCCCGCGGTGGGAGTGCTGGTCCTCTCCCAGTACGTGGAGAAGCGCTACGCGACGGAGTTGCTGACCGCCGACTCGGGGGGAGTCGGCTATCTCCTCAAGGACCGGGTGGTCCAAGTGGACGAGTTCCTCGACGCGTTGGAGCGGGTGGCGGAGGGCCGGGCGGCCTTCGACCCGGAAGTCGTACGGCAGTTGCTGGCCCGCTCCAACCGCACGGATCCGCTGTCCCGGCTCACCGAGCGTGAGCGGGGAGTGCTCGGGGAAATGGCTCAGGGGCACACCAACACGGCCATCGCGCGGCGGCTGCACATCTCGGTGAGCGCCGTCGAGAAACACTGCAACGCGATCTTCGAAAAGCTGGAGCTGAGCGGAACGGGCGGCTACAGCCGCCGGGTCCTCGCCGTCCTGCGCTATCTGAACACCTAGGGCGTGCCCCCGGCGGTCGGTCGGCTCGGGACCCGGGGCGTCCGCTCGATCAGGTCCTAGGAGCAGCAGCCCCCGCCGCAGCAACCGCCTCCGCCGCCGGCCGAGGGGGCGGGGGCCGGTGAGCCCTTCGCCGAGCCGCCCACGGCGACGGTGGACAGCAGCTTGACGGTGTCCTGGTGGCCGGCGGGGCAGATAGCCGACGCCGACGACTCGGCCATGGGACGGCTGAGTTCGAAGGTCGTGTCGCAGGGGCGGCAGCGGTACTCGTAGCGAGGCATGGGGCCAGGCTATCCGGCCGTCCGGTGCGCGCCCTGCCGGTGGGAGGTCTCGGCACGGTGGGCGTGGACCGCGCGCTGCCCGGCGGCGGCGCGGCCGCGCCGCTCGTCCTCCACCTGGCTGGGATGACGGGCCCGCCAGTAGGGATTGTCGTGCGGCAGGCTGCCGCTGACTCTCCCGTACATGCCGAAGAACATGAGCAGCACACCCACCACAAAGCTGAACAGCACGTTCTGGATGCGGAAGGCGAGGGGGTTGAATCCGCTGTCGATCAGCGCGAGGTTGACGAAGCCGCTGAGGATGAAGAGAAGCCCGAGGATCATGTTCAGCGTCGAGGCGAAGTTCTTGCCGATCAGCATGCCGACGAAGAGCAGGACGCCGACGCAGATGGACAGGACGCTCAGCGCGCCGTTGGTGTTCAGGCCGGCGGTGGTGTGGCTGCCGGTGCCGAAGACACCGATCTGGTTGACCAGCCCGAGGATGCCGAACACGAGCAGCACCAGACCGATCAGCCCCGCACCGATCCGGTACACCCGGCTCAGGCTGTGGTCGACGGGCAGATGTTCGTCGAGCCTGACCCGCCGCTGTGGCCGTCGTTGCCGTGCGGGGCGGGAAATGGTCCCTTGACCGGACATGAGCGGCCCCCTTCAGCCGTACGTGCCAGTGGTCTGCGTTCGCACTTCGCACTTCTGTACGTGCCTCAAGGATCCGTCCGGCACGGCGAGGGGACAAATCGGGCAGCGGGGAGGGTGGCGGGGTGGATGGCGAGCGGACCGGTGGGGGCCGGGGCCGGTCAGGCCCCCGCGCCCCGCTCGTCCCGGATCTCACCGACGACGCGGGCCGCCGTGTTGCGCACCGCCTCCGTCTCCGTCAGGAAGTGCCACCAGTCGGGATGCCGCCCCTCCAGCCCCGCCACGGCCCGGTCCAGCCGCGCCACGGCGTCGTCCAGCGGGCGCGCGTGCCGGGGGTCGGGCGTGTTGCGGCCCGCCATCGCCAGCCGCTGCGCGTCCCGCACGGCGAACCGCGTCCGGTCGATCTCCTGCTGCGGGTCCTTCGAGACGGCGTTGAGCCGCTGCAGACGGTCACCGGCGGCCGACACGGCCTCGTCGGTGGAGTTCAGCAGCGCCCGGACGGTGCTGAGCAGGGCCGTCGCGTCGGGCCAGCGCTGCTCCTCGCGGGCCTTGGCGGCCTCCTTCAGCTTCTCCTCCGCCTGGTGCACGGAGATCCCCGCCTGCTCGGGCACGGGCTGGAGGTCCTGCCAGCAGGCGGCGCTGAAACGGCGCCTCAGCTCGCTCAGGACGGGCTCCACGGAGCCCGCGCGTGTCGTCAGGGCCTGCGCGCGTGTACGCAGCGACACCAGCCGCCGGTCGATCTCGGCCGCGCGCTCGGGCAGCCGCTCGGCCTCGGCCCGTACGGCCTCGGCGTCCCGCAGCACCCGGTCGGCGCGCTGAATCGTCTCGGCCACACCGTGCTGGCCCGCGCCCTGGTTGAGCTTGGTCAGCTCCGGGCCGAGCGTGGCCAGCCGTGCCGCCAGGTCGTCGGCCCGCAGCCCGGAGCCACGCACCGCGTCCAGGGCGTTGCTCGCGGCGAGCAGCGTCTGCCGCGCCCGCTCCACGGCGGGTGCCAGCCGGGCGAGCTGTGTCTCCGCCTTGTCGAGCAGCGGGCCGAGCCCGCGCTCGAAGCGGTCCAGCTCGCCCTTGACACGGACAAGCTCGTCCTTGGCCCTGGTCAGCTCCGTACGGGCCGTCGAGGCGACGGACGGTTCCAGATCGTGCCGGTCGAGATCGTGCGCGTCGACGGCGTTGATGTAGCCGCTGCTGGCCTCGTCGATCCGCTGTCCCAGCCTGGCGAACTCGTCCACGACCCGCCGCGCGCCCGGCGAGCTGTCCACCGCGGTGATCGTCTCTATCGAGATCCGCAGGTCGCGCTGGGCCGTGTCCAGCTCGTAGAAAGCGGCGGCGGCGGCGTCCTTGGCGGCCTGCGCGTCGGCCCGCTGATTCTCGCCGCGCCCGCCGAACCAACGCCGCGTACCCCCGCCGGCGAAGGCCCCCGGCAGGGTCGCGAGGACCAACGGCACCGGCAGCAGCATCAGGGTGAGGACATCACGGACGCCACCCGCCCTCGCTCGTGCGTGCGGCTGCGCGTGTGTCGCCGTCACATCCCTCTCCCGTGCCGATTACGCCCCTGCCGAGTACATTCTCCCACCAGGAAGGGACGAACACACGGGTCGGTTAGTTCGCGCTTCGGACTGTGACTTTGCCGTTGTCGCTACGGGCCTTCACCACATGGCCGCTGTCGTCGTCCGTGGGCACGTCCACATCGACGCTCCCGTTGTCGCTCTCGGCGGTCACCGCGTAGCGGGTGTCGGACTTCGGCAGGTCGATCGTGACGGACCCGTTGTCGCTGAACGTGTCCACCCTGTCCGGTACGGAAGTGAGCTTCAGCCGTACCGCTCCGTTGTCCGACCGGGCGTGCACCGAGGTGGACGAGACGCCGTCGGTCGTCACCTTGCCGTTGTCGCTGAACAGATCGAGCCTGCCGCTGGAGTTCCGTACATCGACGGAGCCGTTGTCGGAGCGGAGGTTCAGATCGGTGTCGAAGCCGTCGGCGCGCACGCTGCCGTTGTCGTTCTTCACCTTCACGGCCGTTCCGCGCGGCACCTCCACCCGGTGCCGGGACTCGCAGTTGTTCACCAGGGCCTCGCACTTCACCTTGAGCGTGAGGGTGTCCTCCTCCAGCTTCCAGACGGGGTCGGGCCCCGAACCGAACATCACCCAGCCGTCGACCCGGCGCGTCACCTCGATGTCCTTCACGTCCGACGGCACGAGGTCGATCGAGGTGTTCCCCGACGCGATGGTCAGCGTCTTCCCGCTGAAGGCGAACGACCGCTTCTCGACCGGCGCCTCGTCGGCGTCGGCGCTCCCGCACCCACTGACGGCGACCACGGCGAGCACGGCACCTCCGGCGGCGACGAGGGTGCGAGCGCGACGGGTACGACGGGTGTCGTGCGTTCGGAGCATGTCCACGGTGATCGGTCCCCCAAGATGGTCCTGCGTGATGTGCCTCCACGGTACGAATCCCACCGCCCCCGAACGATCCGGTCGGCCACCGTCTCGGTGGTGGGGATATCCCCCCGCCCCCGCCCCACCGGAGCGGCCCCGGGCGGCCCGGCCTGCGAAGGCGTTTGCGAACGGGGGCCCCGCTCCATGTACGCTGTTGCCTCATCCACGGGTGCGTAGCTCAGGGGTAGAGCGTTGCTCTTACAAAGCAAATGTCGGCGGTTCGAAACCGTCCGCGCCCACCAGTACGAAGGCCCCCAACCGATCATGGTTGGGGGCCTTCGGAGTCCACATGACATCCACATCTGACATCAACGGGCCCGTTTCACCCACGGCCCGGACGCTGCCGCTTCAACATGCGGTCCAGCTGACCCACGGCCCCGCGTTGGCTCCTGGACGACATGGGTGTAGACGTCCATCGTGACCGCGGTCTGACTGCGCGTGAGGATCTCCATTGCGACGCGGGGAGCGAAGCCCGCAGCGGTGAGCAGAGTTGCGCAACCGTGGCGGGCATCATGCAGCCGGATTACGGGTATCCCGGCGGTCTTAGCGACACGGGTGAACGAGCGGTACAAGTTGCGCGGCTCGATCCGCCGGCTACCGCGGGTTGTGAAGACGTATGCGGTCTCTTCCTACTGGTATCCGGCAACTTGGTGCATGGCTGTCTGCCGCAGCCGCTGCCAGCGCAGAGGGGCGACGCACAGAGCAGGCAGCGGCAGCTCCTTAAGGAGGAGTTGGGCTCATTGCCGATGGCACCGGCAGTTTTGTGGCTCCGCCCGGGCATTGAGACCACTAGGGCCTGTCTGACAATTCCCGTCGGATCAGCGAGCGTCCGCCGAGCCGGTAGTCCGGAGGTACTCCGACCGACCGGCGGGTATTGCCAGGCA
>NZ_JBHUZM010000087.1:0-32453 GCF_042667665.1 Streptomyces sp. NPDC057307
CCGGACCTGAAACCGGCGACGCCCCTCGGCCGTGTCCGGCAGCCCCCGCCGGGCGCCCGGCGTTCCGGACGCCTGCTTCTCCCGTAGCCCTTCGGGTACGGGGGGCCCTTGCGTGGTCGTCAGTCGCTGCTGGTCCGCGGCCCAGGCGCGACAGGGCGTACAACTGACCGATCCGGGCGGGGTCGTGACCGCCACGTCGACGGCGGGACCTGCGCGGATACCGGCGCAGGCCGGGGGGACGAACACTGCGCCGTATCCGCCTCGCAACGTCTACGCGGCCGGCGCGCCGTCCGCCCCGCCGCGGAGTGTCGGGCAGGTAGGCGGGACGGACGGCGCCAGGTGGGCCGCCGTACCGCACGAGGGGGAGTGCGGCGGCCCGGCCGCTCCTTGCGAGACGACCAAGTCAACAGCCACCGGGCCGGGCCCGGCAGGGCGCACAACGGCCCGATCCGGGCATTACGTTCACACCCCGTGCGATGTCCCGCTCCATTACGCTGTGGCTGCCGAGCCTCCGGAGGGCCACATGCAGCCCAACACCCTGCTGGATTCGCTGATCGACGAGGCGCGCATGTCCCACGCCGGGTTCGCCGCCCGGGTCAACAGGGCCGGACAGTCGCGCGGACTGGGCCTTCGGTACGAACACACGTCTGTGCTGCGGTGGTTGAGGGGCCAGCGGCCGCGCGGCCAGGTGCCCGAGCTGATCTGTCAGGTGCTGGGCGAACGGCTGGGCCGCACTCTCACGCTCGACGACATCGGCCTCGGTGCGACCCCCGACGCACCGCGACGCGACGCCACCCTCTCGGTCTTCGTGGAGCGGGCCACCGCGCTGTGGCGCTCCGACCAGCAGCAGCGCGGCCATGTCGTGGCGGCGCCCGCCGTGACGGGTACGTATGCGGTGATGCCGGTGTGGGAGTGGGAGAACCCGCCGGAGGACGCGGACGTCTCGCGCAGCGGCCACAGCCGCGTCGGCCCGGCGGACATCGAACTGCTGCGGACGGCCAGGGCGCACTACGAGCTGATGTACCGCAGGGCGGGCGGTCTCGCCACCCACGCGCGGATCGTGGGCTTTCTCAACGCCGAGACGGCGCCCCTGCTGCGCGGCGGCTACAGCGACGCGACGGGCCGCCAACTGCACCGGGCCACCGGCGGGTTGGTGGCGGTGGCCGGGATCTGCGCGTACGACTCCGACGCGCAGGGGCTCGCCCAGCGCTACTTCCACCAGGCGCTCCGGCTGGCGAAGGCCAGCGGGGACACCGGACTTGGGGCGTACGCCATCGCGCTGCTCGTCAACCAGTCGCTGTTCATGGGGGAGTACCGGCAGGCCGTGGCCTTCGCCGAGGCGGCGCTGCGCACGGCGGGCCGGGCGATCACCCCGGCGCTGGCGGCCGATCTGTACGCGATGCAGGCCAAGTCGTACGCGCTGCTCGGCGACGGGCGCGCGGCGCGGGTGTGCATCGGACGGGCGGAGGCCGAGGCGGGGCGGATCAGACCCGGCGAGGAGCCGGACGAGACCGGGTACGTCGAGCCGGGCCTGGTGAACGTGCAGGTGGCCGAGGCGCTGCTCAGCCTCGGCGAGCTGGGCGCCGCGCGGACGCACGCCGCCGAGGCGGTGGGCGCCCCGGCGCACGACCGGGGGCGGGTGCACCGGCTCGCGATGCTCAGCCAGATCGAGCTGCGACAGGGTGAGCCGGACCGGGCGGCCCGTACCGCGCGGGAGATGGCCGAGCGCGCCCGGGGGATGGAGTCGCTGCGGCTCAGGGACCGGATGGGTGTGGTGCGGCTGGGGCTGCTGGAGAGCGGCAGCGCGGACGCGACGGAAGCGGCCGGATTCATCGCACGGGCCCTGCGCGTTCCCCTGTGAGGAGACGCCTGCTGCCATATTGCCAACTCCCGATCGGAAGGTGGCAAAACCGTGCAGTGGGCGAACTTAAGCGAACAGACTGTGTATGAGAATCCCTGGTTCCAGGTGAATCTGGCGGACGTCGAACTCCCCGACGGCCGGCATCTGGACCACTTCCTCATCCGGCTCCGTCCGGTCGCCGTGGCGACGGCGGTCAACGAGGCCAACGAGGTGCTGATGCTCTTCAGGCACCGCTTCATCACCGACAGCTGGGGCTGGGAACTCGCCGCGGGAGTCGTCGAGGACGGCGAGTCCGTCGAGACGGCGGCGGCGCGGGAGATGGAGGAGGAGACCGGGTGGCGCCCCGGCCGCCTCCGGCATCTGCTCACCGTCGAGCCGTCCAACGGGCTGACCGACGCCCGCCACCATCTCTACTGGTCGGACGCGGCCACCTACACCGGCTACCCGGCGGACGACTTCGAGTCCTCACGCCGGGAGTGGATACCGCTCAAGCTCGTGCCCGACATGATCGCGCGCGGCGAGGTGCCGGCCGCCAACATGGCGGCCGGACTGCTGATGCTCCATCACCTGCGCCTGGGCGGCGGCGGGTAGCCGGGCCGGCGGTCCGGGGCCGCCGGCTCAGCCGTAGGGGTAGAAGCCCGAGCCCGTCTTACGGCCGAGACGCCCCGCGTCCACCATGCGCTGGAGCAGCGGGGGAGCCGCGTACAGGGGTTCCTTGTACTCCGCGTACATCGAATCGGCGACCGAGGCCACGGTGTCCAGGCCGATCAGATCGGCGAGCTTGAGCGGGCCCATCGGGTGGGCGCAGCCCATCTCCATGCCGTTGTCGATGTCCTCACGGCTCGCGATGCCGGACTCGAACATCCGGATCGCCGACAGCAGATAAGGAATGAGAAGGGCGTTCACCACGAAACCGGACCGGTCCTGGGCGCGGATCGCGTGCTTGCCCAGCACGTCCCGGACGACGGCTTCGGCGCGCTTGACCGTGTCGTCGGACGTCGTCAGCGCCGGGATCAGCTCGACGAGCTGCTGGACCGGTGCCGGGTTGAAGAAGTGGATGCCGATGACCTGGTCGGGCCGGGACGTCGCGACGGCCAGCTTGACCAGGGGGATGGAGGAGGTGTTGGACGACAGGATCGCGTCGATGCGCGTCACGACCTGATCGAGGACCTGGAAGATCTCGGTCTTGACCTGCTCGTTCTCGACGACGGCCTCGATCACCAGATCGCGGTCGGCGAACTCCCCGAGGTCGGTGGTGAAGCTGAGCCGGTCGAGCGTCGCGTCGCGCTCCTCCTCGGTGATCTTGCCGCGTTCGGCGGCCTTCGAGAGGGAGTTGAAGAGGCGGGTACGCCCTATCTCCAGAGCCTCGCCGGTGGTCTCGGCGACCATCACTGCGAGGCCGCTGCGGGCGCACACCTCCGCGATGCCTGCGCCCATCTGGCCGCAGCCCACCACTCCGACGCGTTCGATGTCGGTCACATCGTGCCTTTCGCTGGTCCCTGTCCTGCGGGGCCCCGTGTGATTCCGGTGCCCGCTTCGGCCCCCGACGTTACTCCGCGCAGGTGTGTGCACGGCGGGCCGGGGCGGGCATGCTGTGCGGCAACGTCAGTCCGAGATAACCGACGAGGGGTCAGTAAATGCGGCAAATCGGTAGAAGAGGGTTCGTGGCGGTCACGACGGGTGCGCTCACGTCACTCGCGATGGCGGGCGACGCCGTCGCCACCACCGGAGCGGCGGCGGGCGCGGAGGGCGCCGCCGGGTCCGGTGGCCGTCACAGCGCGCGCAGTGAGCTGCGCGGGATGTGGCTCGCCACGGTCGTGAACCGCGACTGGCCGTCGAAGCCCGGCCTGCCCGTCGACCAACAGCGCGCGGAACTGCTGAAGTTCCTGGACACCGCCGTCGACCGGAAGCTGAACGCGGTCATCTTCCAGGTCCGGCCGACCGCCGACGCGCTGTGGCCCTCGCCGTTCGAGCCGTGGGCCGAGTGTCTGACCGGCGTACAGGGCAAGGATCCGGGCTGGGACCCGCTGGGTACGGCCGTGAAGGAGGCGCACAAGCGGGGTCTGGAGCTGCACGCCTGGTTCAACCCGTACCGCGTGGCCAATCACACGGACCCCTCCCGGCTCATCCCGAGCCACCCGGCGCGCAAGCACCCGGACTGGATCCTGCCGTACGGCGGAAAGCTCTACTACAACCCGGGCATCCCCGAGGTCAGGAAGTTCGTCCAGGACGCCATGCTCGACGCCGTACGGCGCTACGACATCGACGCCGTGCACTGGGACGACTACTTCTATCCCTACCCGGTCGCCGGTCAGGTCTTCGACGACGACGCGCAGTACGAGCGGTACGGCGGCGGCTTCCCCGACAAGGCGTCCTGGCGGCGCGACAACACCGACCGGCTGGTGCGCGAGACGGCGGAGCGGATCAAGCAGATCAAGAAGCATGTCGCCTTCGGCATCAGCCCGTTCGGCGTGTGGCGCAACATCGCCACCGACCCGACCGGCTCCGACACCAAGGCCGGCGTCCAGACCTACGACGACCTCTACGCCGACACCCGGAAGTGGGTCAAGGAGGGCTGGATCGACTACATCACCCCACAGGTCTACTGGAACATCGGCTTCGCCGCGGCCGACTACGCGAAGCTCGTGCCCTGGTGGAGCGCGGTGGTGAAGGGGACGGGCGTCGACCTCTACATCGGCGAGGCCCTCTACAAGGCCGGCGACCCCGCCCAGCCCGCGCCCTGGCAGGACGTGGCCGAGGTCTCCCGGCATCTGGCCTTCGCGAAGAAGTACCCGGAGGTGCGGGGGCACTGCTACTTCTCCGCGCTGGAGTGCGTGAACGACAAGAACGGCGCGTTCGCCAAGGCGGTGGCCGACCACTACAAGTCGCGGGTCCGGCCGCCTCGCCAGGGCTGACCCCCTCGGCACTGCTCAGGCGCGGGCCCGTTGGGTGACCGCGATGCACAGCAGTACGGCGACGGCCGCCAGCGGCGCGGCCGTCGCCAACTCCTCCCCGAGCAGCAGCACCGACCAGACCAGCGTCAGCAGCGGCTGCGCGAGCTGAAGCTGACTGGCCTTCTCGACGCCGATGGCGGCCATGCCCCGGTACCAGACGTAGAGACCGAAGAAGGTCGACCCCGCCGCCACCCACACCAGGCCGGTCACGCCCTGAGCCGTCAGACGCACCGGCTCGAAGGACAGGGCGACGGCCGAGACCACCAGATTGAGCGGCAGACACGCCACCAGGGCCCAGCCGATCGCATGCCAGCCCGGCATCAGCCGCGCCAGCCTGCCGCCCTCCGTGTAACCGGCCGCGCACACGAGCAGCGCGCCGAACAGATACAGATCACCGGTCGAGACGGCCCCACCGCTCTGCTGGAGGGTGAAGGCGATCACCACCGCCGCGCCCGCGACGGCGGCGCCCCAGAACGTACGGGACGGGCGCCTACCGGTACGGAGCGCCGAGAACGCGGCGGTGCTCAGCGGCAGCAGCCCCACCACGACGGCGGCGTGCGCCGTGGTCGACGTCCGGAGCGCCAGCGTCGTCAGCATCGGGAAGCCCAGCACCACACCGGAGGCCACCACCGCGAACGCGCCCCAGTGCCGGCGCTCCGGGAGCGGCACGCGCAGCGCCAGCAGGAAGCCGCCCGCGATCAGCGCGGCGAGCACGCCGCGTATCGCGACCAGGGACCAGGGCCCGAAGCTCTCCAGCCCCCAGACCGTCGCCGGGAAGGTGAGCGAGAAGGCGAGGACGCCCGCTCCCGCGAGGAGGGTGCCGCCGGTGACCGCTACCGGGGCCGTACGAGTAGCGCTATCCTGTGCTGTCATGCAAGAGCGTAGCAGCGTGGCCGAGTTGGTGAAATCTCTACGAGTGGAGCTGAATCGCTACTCACCTGGTGGAAAGCTGCCGTCCAGCAGAGAGCTGGTCGAACGCCACCGGGTCTCCCCGGTCACCGTCTCCCGGGCACTGGCCCAGCTCTCCGCCGAGGGCCTGGTCGTCACCCGCCCCGGCGCCGGAGCCTTCCGCGCCCACGCGAGGCCCGGCGCACCGCGGGCCGGGGACACCTCTTGGCAGGAGGTCGCCCTCAGCGCCGACGCCGCCACCGAACTCGTCCCGCGCAGCGTCGACTCCTCCGCCGTACTGGCCACCCTCGCCGCCCCGCCGCCCGGCGTGATCGAGTTCAACGGCGGCTACCTCCACTCCTCGCTCCAGCCCGAACAGGCCATGGCCGCCGCCCTCGCCCGCGCCGGCCGCCGCCCCGGCGCGTGGAGCCGCCCGCCCACCGACGGACTGCCCGAACTCCGCGAATGGTTCGCCCGCGACATCGGCGACACCTGGACGGCCGCCGACGTACTCGTCACCTCCGGCGGCCAGAGCGCCCTCACCACCGCGCTGCGCGCACTCGCCCCGCCCGGCGCGCCCGTCCTCGTGGAATCACCCACCTATCCGGGCATGCTCGCCATCGCACGCGCCGCCGGACTGCGGCCCGTCCCCGTACCCGTGGACCCCGACGGCGTACGCCCCGAACTCCTCGCCGCCGCCTTCCACGCCACCGGCGCCCGGGTCTTCGTCTGCCAGCCCCTCATCCAGAACCCCACCGGAGCGATCCTCTCCGCGGCGCGCCGGCCCGAGGTGCTGCGCATCGCACGCGAGGCAGGCGCCTTCGTCGTGGAGGACGACTTCGTACGCCGCCTCATCCACGAGGACGCCGGCCCGCTGCCCGGCCCCCTCGCCGCCGACGACCCCGACGGCGTCGTCGTCCATGTCTGCTCCCTCACCAAGGCGACCTCACCCAGCCTCCGCGTGGGAGTTCTGGCCGCCCGGGGCCCCGTGCTCGAACGGCTCCGCGCCATCCACGTCGTCGACTGCTTCTTCGTCGCCCGCCCCCTCCAGGAGGCGGCTCTCGAACTGGTCGGCTCACCCGCCTGGAACCGGCATCTACGGTTCATCTCAAGGGAGTTGAGGGACCGCAGAGTCGCCATGACCACCGTCGTCCGCCGGCACCTCCCCGAACTGGCCCTCCCCCACATCCCGCCCGGCGGCTACCACCTCTGGCTGCGTCTGCCCGACGGCACCGACGAACAGGCCCTGGTCTCCGCCGCGTTGCGCGCGGGCGTCGCCGTCACCCCCGGCCGTCCCTACTTCTGCGCCGAACCCTCCGCCGGCCATCTGCGGCTGGGCTTCGCGGCCGTCGCGGGACCGCAGGAGATCGCCGACGGCGTGCGACGGCTGCGTACTGCCTGCGACGAGGTGCTCGGCGGGCGCGTACTCAGCCGGCGTGCAGAATCCGAAAGCGACCCGGCGCCGCCGGATCCCGGTCCACGACCTGGACCGGTGTCCACGCCCACTGCCACACACTGATGCCCGGCGTACGGGAGAACTGGATCTGCCCACGGGTGCCTTCGACCGCGACGCGCGACCAGGTTTCGGCGACGCGAGCCCGGTCGACGCCCCCCGAACGCAGCACGTCGGCCAGGACGGCGATCGTGTCGTAGCCCTCGAAGGCGACGAAGGATGGCGCTTCGGCCAGCCCCTCGCGGAGGGCCGCCTCGACCCGTACACCGAGTGGCGTGAGGCGGGCCGGCAGATAGCGCAGGAACGGGATCGCCGTGCCGTCGTCGCCCAGCGACGCCGCCCATTCGGCGAACTCCGGTTGCCCGGCCGGAGCACCGATCAGGATCTCGGCGAGGCGCGGGTCACGGCGGACGGACGCGACGATCGGCACGGCCGGCTCCGGGCTGCCGACCAGAAGGAGAAGGGCTGTCGCGCGGCTGCCGACGAGTGCGTCGCACACGGCCGTGGGGTCGAGCGCGCTCATGTCGAGTTCGACGACGGTGCCGCCGCGTGCGGCGAGACAGTCGCGCAGGACGCGGGTGCCGGCCGCCCAGTAGACACTCGGCGCGACGGCCAGGGCGATACGGCGGTGGCCCGCGCCCAGGAGGAAGTCCGCGTAGATCTGCCAGCCGTGCGACTGCGGCGGGGGCAGGCGCGCCACCCAGTCCGTGGGCTGTTCGGTGAGCGCGTCGAGCACCGCGGACGAGCAGAGGAACGGCAGGCCGAGGGCGTCGGCCCTGGTGGCGACGGCGCGCGCGACGACGCTGTGATACTCGCCCGCCAGGGCGGTCACGCCCAGCCGGGCCAGTTCGTCCACGGCCGCCACGGCCTTCGCCGGATCGGCCGCGGTGTCCCGGACCACCAGCTCAAGCGGTCGTCCGGCGATTCCCCCGGCCTCGTTGACCTCGGAGACGGCCAACTCGAGCCCGGCGAGCAGATGGCGGCCCGCCTCCACCCAGCCGGGCCGGGTCAGCGGAACGAGGGCGCCGATCCGGACGGGGGATCCGTCGGCCGGCTCCGCCTCGGGTGACGAGCGGGGAGACGAGGGCGAGGGCGAGAGTGAGGGCGGTGGCGGTGTGTTCATGCGTCGGCGTCCATGCCGGACATTGCATCCACCACGATCACCGGCGGGCAACCGAATATGCGTGTGCGTGTGCGTGTGCGACGTGTGCGTCTCGACATGTGCGTGTGCGACCCGTCGGTGGGATCGGACGCTGCGATCGGACGGACCTCGGGTCGACGTCTCGATGGTGGCACCCGCCACTGACAACGGGCCCGCCACCTGGCACCCTTCCGCCATGACCGAGACGACGACCTCCGCCGCGTACGACATCTCGACCGACCCCGCACGCCTCGACGCGGAGCGGATCCACCGCTGGCTGTCCACCGACGCGTACTGGGCGCTCGGCCGGGGCCGCGACGTCCAGGACAGGGCGATCGCCGGATCGCTCAACTTCGGCGTCTACGACACCGCTTCGGGCGAACAGGTCGCCTACGCCCGCGTCGTCACGGACCACGCCACCTTCGCCTGGCTCTGCGACGTGTACGTCGACCCCGTCGCCCGCGGCAAGGGACTCGGCACCGAACTGGTCGCCGCCGCACGCGACCACCTCGCCCCGCTGGGGCTGCGCCGCATGATGCTGGCCACGGAGGACGCCCACGGCGTCTACGAGAAGGTGGGGTTCAAGTCGCTCGAAAACCCCCTGATGTGGATGAGTCTGGACCTTCAGTCCCCCTCTTGACCTGTGCGGCTTTCGGGCTCACGATCCCGGCATGAGTGTTCGGGTCACGTTGGTCGCCGCCGCGCGCAGCTCAGCCCCACTTGCCGAGCGTTTCGACGACGACCGTCCCCTCGACCAGGCCGGCTGGCACGAGGTGCAGCTTGTCGCGCACGCCCTCGTGCCGCTGGCCGCCGCCGATCTGCGCTACTGCTCGCCCACCGCGCGCAGCCGCGCGACCGGGGAGGCACTCGGCTACGCGCCCCTCGTCCAGCCGGCCCTCCGGGACTGCGACATGGGCCGCTGGCGCGGCTGCACCTTCGCGGACGTCGCCGCCCGTGAACCCGCCGCCGTGGACGCCTGGCTCGCCGACCCGCGGTCCGCCCCGCACGGCGGCGAGCCGCTGCTGGCGTTCATCTCCCGGATAGGGGGCTGGCTGGACACGCGACCGGCCGACGACATCGGCGCCATCGTCGCCGTGGCCGAACCGGCGGTCATCAGGGCGGCGCTCGTCTACGCCCTGCACGCCCCGGCCCCGGCCTTCTGGAACGTGGACGTCCGCCCGCTGTCCACGGTCACCCTCATGGGCAGCCCCGGCCGCTGGAGCCTCCGCCTCGACGCCCGCCTCTGATCGGCTCCCGATTCCGTCAGGTGGCGGCGTGGAGACTGCCGTGATGACCAAGGTGATCGGACACATGATCGCAGTCGTCGGCACCGCTCAGGGCTGCCCGGCCGGCTGCTCGGCCGACCCGCTCAGCCGGCCGTCGCGAACGCGTCCACGCCCGTGAGTTCGGCGGAGAGCTTCCAGAGCCGCGCCGCCTGCTCGGGGTCCGTCGCGTACGTGCGTACGCCGCCCTTGAAGTCGGCCTCGTCGGCGGGTTCGGCGATGTCGCAGTCCTCGCAGTACACGCCGCCCGCGCCCGCGAGCCGGTCCGAGGTCGCCGCCCACACCTGGGTGGCCGCGCCCTGCTCGGGCGTCTTGAACGACGTGTTGAGCGGGTTGCCCTCCTCGTCGATCCACCCGAAGGCCACCATCTCCTCCTTGGGAAGGTGACGCTGGAGCGGTGTGAGGATGCCACCCGGGTGCACCGAGAAGGCCCGGACACCGGCGTCCTTGCCGAGCGCGTCGAGGTGCACGGCGAACAGCGCGTTGGCGGTCTTCGCCTGACCGTACGCCTGCCACTTGTCGTAACCCCGCTCGAACCGCACGTCGTCCCAGCGGATGGGGGAGCCGCGGTGTCCGGCCGAGGAGACGGAGACGACGCGGGCGCCGCCACGCTCGATCGCGGGCCAGAGACGGTTGACGAGCGCGTAGTGGCCGAGGTGGTTCGTCGCGAACTGCGCCTCCCAGCCCGGTCCGACGCGGGTCTCGGGGCACGCCATGATCGCGGCGTTGTCGATCATGATGTCGATGGAGCGTCCGGAGGCCAGGAACTTCTCGGCGAAGGCGCGGACGCTGTCCAGGTCACCGAGGTCCAACTCGTCCACCTCGACCTTTCCCGCCGCTCCCTCGATCCCCGCGACGGCTTCCTCGGCGACGGCGGGCCGCCTGGCCGGCACCACGACGTGGGCGCCCGCGCGAGCCAGCGCGCGCGTCGTCTCCAGCCCCAGACCCGAGTAGCCGCCGGTGACGACCGCGAGCTTGCCGCCGAGGTCCACGCCCCGCAGAACCTCCTCGGCGGTGCTTCGCGCGCCGAAACCTGAACCGATCTTGTGCTGAGGAGTAGTCATGCTTCGACGGTACGTATTGGAGTGTCCTCGAAGTCAAGCGCTCACCTCGGGCGCGCCGGACCACCCCGGTGCTCGTCGGCCCGGCCCCGCAGGAAGCCGCGCTCGGCGGCGTTCTCCGTCCGGGCGGCGGCCGCCTCGTACGCCGCGGCCGCTTCCGTACGAAGGCCGAGGCGCCCGAGCAGATCGGCGCGGACGGCGTGGAACGCGTGGTAGCCGTCCAGCTCCGCGGCGAGACCGTCCACGAGGGCCAGGGCCACGTCCGGGCCGTCGACCTCGGCCACGGCGACCGCGCGGTTGAGCGCGACGACCGGGCCCGGAGCGAGGGCGAGGAGCTGGTCGTACAGCCGGCGGATCTGCCGCCAGTCCGTGGCCGCGGCGGTCGGCGCGTCGCTGTGCACGGCGTTGACCGCCGCCTGGATCTGGTACGGGCCCGGCCGGTCACGCCGCAGACACTGCCGTACCAGGGCCTGGCCCTCGGCGACGAGGTCGCGGTCCCAGCGGCCGCGGTCCTGGTCGGCGAGGAGGACGAGGCCGCCGTCGGCGGTGGTGCGGGCGGCCCGGCGCGACTCCACGAGCAGCATCAGCGCGAGCAGGCCCCTGGCCTCCGGCTCGTCGGGCATCAGGTCGACCAGCAGCCGGCCGAGGCGGATCGCCTCCTTACAGAGGTCGTCACGTACGAGCCGGTCGCCCGAGCTGGCCGTATAGCCCTCGTTGAAGATCAGATAGACGACGGACAGGACCGCCTTGAGGCGGTCGGGCAGGTCGGCGTCGCGCGGGATCCGGTACGGGATCCCGGCATCGCGGATCTTGCCCTTGGCGCGTACGAGCCGCTGCGCCATGGTCGGTTCGGGCACCAGGAAGGCACGGGCGATCTCGGCGGTGGTGAGCCCGCCCAGCAGCCGCAGGGTCAGGGCGACGCGGGCCGCGGGGGCGAGCGCGGGATGGCAGCAGGTGAAGATCAACCGGAGCCGGTCGTCGCGCACGGGGCCCTCCTCGGCCGGTTCGGCGGGGGCGTACAGGAGCGCGGCCTGCGCGTGGCGGTCGGCACGGGAGGCTTCCCTGCGGAGCCGGTCGAGGGCCTTGTTGCGCGCCGTGGTGATGATCCAGCCGGCCGGGCTCGGTGGGAGTCCGGCGGCGGGCCAGCGCTGGACAGCCGTGGTGAACGCGTCCTGGACCGCCTCCTCGGCGATGTCGATGTCGCCGAAGACGCGGACCAGGACGGACACCGCCCGGCCGTACTCCGTACGGAAGACGCGTCCGATCTCGGACCGGGAGAGCGCGTCCGTCGCCGGCGCGGGCGGGGGTTCGTCCAGGAGACCGTCGGAGGAATCGCCGGGGCGGCCGTCCGGGAAACCGTCGGAGCGGCCGTCCGAGGACTCGTCCGAGGAGTCGGACATCAGCTGTCGGTCTCGCCGAAGAACGGCCGCACCTCGATGGGAAGCGTCGTCGCCCGCGCGGCCTTGGCGCCCCATTCGAGCGCCGCGTCCAGATCGGGCGCCCGGACGATACAGATTCCGCCGAGGTACTCCTTGCTCTCGGTGTACGGCCCGTCCGTCACGAGCACGTCACCGCCCTCCGCCCGTACGACGGTGGCGGTGCTCGGCGAGTGCAGCCCACCGGCGAAGACCCAGGCGTCGGCGGCCTTCAGCTCCTCGTGGAAGGCTTCGAGATCGCGGGTGATCCCGGCCAGTTCCTCGGGGGCGGGGGGCTCCCCGACGGGCTGGATCACGCTGAGCAGATACTGCTTCATTTCTGGTTCCTCCTCGGTGTGGGTGCCGTGCCGGCCTCTTCACCGTCCGGCCGGCCTCTCACCGTCCATACGAACGGCACCGGCCCGGATCGACACGCCGAGGAGAACCGGACCGATATTTCTCAGCCCCACTTCTCGGAACAACGGACACAACCCCCAGTGCGGCAGCGCGCCCGGAATCCACCGTACGGCGGCATGCCTGTCCGTATCTGTGGGTCATACGGCCCTGTGGACATGGCACACCGGTCGGTGGCTCAGGAGACTGGAAGGGACCAGCAACCGGAAGGACCAGGTGATGACGATGGCCGACGACCTCTCCGTACCGGCGGGAGTGCCCGTGCCGGACACCAAGCTCGCGCGGGCGGCGACCGAACTCGTACGCGACACCGTGAGCGAGCTGATCTACGACCACTCGCGCCGCGTCTACTTCTTCGGCAGCCTCCAGGGACGCAACCGGGACCTCGGCTTCGATCCCGAACTCCTCTACATCGGGGCCATGTTCCACGATCTGGGCCTGGGGGAGCCCTTCCACGACAGCGGGCGGCGCTTCGAGGTGGACAGCGCCGACGAGGCACGCCGCTTCCTGCAGGCGCACCACGTGCCGGAGGACAGCGTCCGGCGCGTGTGGACCGCCATCGCCCTGCACACGACCCCGGGCGTGCCCGAGTTCATGGAGCCGGAGGTGGCGCTGGTGACGGCGGGCGTCGAGTACGACGTCCTCGGTATCGGCTACCACGACATCGGCGAGGCCGACCGGGCCGACATCGTCGCGCTGCACCCGCGTCCCGGCTTCAAGCAGCGCATTCTCGGCGCGTTCACGGACGGCGTCCGGCACAAGCCGGAGACCACGTTCGGCAACGTCAAGGCCGATGTGCTCGCCCACTACGTACCCGGCTTCGAGCGCGGCGACTTTGTGCGTACGATCCTGGACTCCCCGTGGCCCGAATGACCGCCGCCGGGCCCGCCGCCGGGCCCGCCCCCGGCCCCGCCGTGGTGGCCGTGGTCGCCTTCGACGGGGTGCAGCTCCTCGATGTGACGGGCCCGGCGGAGGTGTTCACCACGGCCGGGATGTTCGGAGCGCGGTACGACGTACGGATCGTGTCCCCGGACGGCGCGGACGTGACGACGTCGTCGGGACTGCGTATCGGTGTGGACGGCGGGCCGCGGACGCTGCCCGCCCGGCTGCACACGCTCGTGGTGCCCGGCCGGAGCGACTGGCGGCGGGCGGTCGCCGACCGGCGGCTCATCGCGCTCGTCGGCGAACTGCTGGAGCGCTCACGGCGGATCACGTCGGTGTGCGCCGGCGCGTTCGTCCTGGCGGAGACGGGCGCGCTGGACGGTCGGCGCGCGGCGACGCACTGGCGGCTGGCGGCGCAGCTCGCCTCCGCGTACCCACGGGTGCGCGTCGAGCCGGACCCGGTGTTCGTGCGGGACGGCGATGTCGTCACGTCCGCCGGCGTCACCGCCGGTATCGACCTCGCGCTCTCCCTGGTCGAGGACGACCACGGCGCCGACGTGGCACGCGACGTCGCACGCGAGCTGGTGGTCTTCATGGCCCGCCCCGGCGGGCAGTCGCAGTTCAGCGCACGTCTGGCGCCGCGTACGGCGAAGCACCCGGTGGTACGGAGGGTGATGGACGCCGTCGGCGCCGACCCCGCCGCCCCGCACAGCCTGGACTCCCTGGCGGGCGGTGCCGGGGTCAGCGCGCGCCACCTCAGCAGACTCTTCCGGAGCGAGACCGGAAGGACGCCCGGCCAGTATCTGGAATCCGTACGGCTGGAAGCCGCCCAGGCACTCCTCGAATCGGGCGACGACTCCGTGGACACGGTGGCGGAGGCGGCCGGCTTCGGCTCGTCCGAGACGATGCGCCGCGTCTTCCAGCACGCCTTCGGTATCGCCCCGACCGCCTACCGGGCCCGATTCCGTACGACGACGCCCGTCGCGCCCACCGCGCCCACCGCGCCCACCGCGCCCGCCGCGTCCGTCGGCGGGGCGTAGGATCCCGGCCGTGGCGCGATACGACGAGGTCAGAGCGGCGTTCTGGGACAACAGCGGTGGAGATCAGGACGGCGAACGGCCGCCCCTCACCGGCGAGTTGGTGGCGGAGGCGGAGCGCGTACTCGGCGTCACGCTCCCCGTGACCCTGCTCGACCTGCTGCGTGTGCGCGACGGGGGAGCGGTGGCGCCCGCGTGGAACGCGCTGCCGACAGGCGAGCTGTTCACCGAGTTGATGGGCATCGGACGCCTCCCCACGACCGCTACGGCCGGCCCGGCCGACAGGACCGCGTCCGTCGCTCCGCTGTGCCTGCTCGACACCCCGTATCTCGTGGCGGAGTGGGAACTGCCGTCGCCGATCGTGCTCATCGCGGGCGAGGGCCACTGGTGGATCGGGCTCGACTACCGGGAGTGCGGTCCGCGGGGCGAGCCGTCGGTCACCTGGTTCGACGCGGACGAGGAGACGGAACTCGCCCTCGCGACGGACTTCCGGTCATTCGTCGAGGGGCTCGTCGCCTCCGGCGACCCGGCGGCCACTGCTCGACCCTGACGTGCGCGTAGGGGCTGACGTTCCGGCGATCCGGCGGCGAGCGTGTCCCGCTCCGCCGCCGCTGCCCGCCGCTGCCCGCCGCTGCCCGCCGCTGCCCGCCGCTGTCCGTCTCGGACGTCGCCCAGGAGCCCGGGCTACCAGGGCTGCGGGCCCGACACGTCGAAGAAGCCGCCCGTCGGGCCGTCGGGGCCCACCTGCGCCATCCTGACGATGATCTCCGCGCCCTCCTCGACCGTCTGCGTGCCCGTGTTCCCGTTCAGGTCCGTCGCCGTGTAGCCCGGCTCCACCGCGTTGACCCTGAAGTGCGGGAACGCCTTCGCGAACTTCACCGTGATCATGTTGACCGCCGTCTTGGACGTCGGATAGGCGACGGCCGGATACGCGGACTGCGGCGTGCCCGTCTCGGACACCAGGGCCAGCGAGCCCACGCTGCTGCTGACGTTGACCACGACCGGGGCGGCCGACGCCTCCAGCAGCGGCAGGAACGCGTGGGTGACACGGACCACGCCGAAGACGTTCGTCTCGAACAACGTCCGCATCGCGTCGGCGGTCACCTCCGTCGCGCCGTACACCTTCCCGCCCGGTCCCCGCCCCTCGATGCCGGCGTTGTTGATCAGTACGTCCAGTCCGCCGGCCGCCTCGACGGTCTTCGCCGCGGCGGTGACGGACGCTTCGTCGGTGACGTCGATGACGACCGGCCGCGCGCCCAGCTGCTCGGCCGCCCGGCGGCCCCGCTCCGGGTCGCGGCTGCCCACGTAGACGGTGTGGCCCGCGGCGACGAGCCGGCGAGCGGTCTCGTAGCCGAGTCCTTTGTTCGCTCCGGTGATCAGTGTGGTAGTCATGCCTCCACCCTGCGACAGGGCCGCATGGTCAGCCAGCCGTCCGGTTTTCCTGGGACTGCCGGTACCAGGACGGTTCGCCGTCCGGAGCGCACACTGGGGCGCATGGGAGAGGCGGAGACGGACTCGGGATTCGGGCAGGCGGTGCGCCGGTGGCGCGACCGGGTCGCGCCGGAGGACGCCGGGCTGTCCGACGGCGGGCACCGCCGGGCGCCGGGACTGCGCCGTGAGGAGCTGGCCATGCTGGCCGGTATCTCCGTCGACTACGTCACCCGCCTGGAACAGGGCCGCGCGGCCAACCCCTCGACCCAGGTCGTCGAGGCCCTGGCCAGGGCGCTGCGGCTGGCGGGACCCGAACGCGAGCATCTGTTCCGGCTGGCCGGGCTGGCCCCGCCTGGGTCGGGGACCGTACCCACGTACATCACCCCGAGCGTCCAGCGCATGCTCGACCGACTCGCCGGGACCCCCGTCGCGGTGTACGACGCGTCCCTGACGCTGCTCACGGCCAATCCGCCGTACGCGGCGTTGATGGGCGATCCGTCCGGGTGGCGCGGCAACCGCCGCAACAGCGTGTGGCGGCACTTCCTCGGCCCCGGCACCCGGGCACGGCACACCCCCGAGTCCCTGCGGCTGTTCGAGACCGCGCTGGTCGCCGACCTCCGTTCTGCCGTCGGCCGCTACCCGGCCGACCAGCGGCTGCGCCGGCTGGTCGCGGAACTGCGCGCGGACAGCGACCGGTTCGGGGAGCTGTGGGACTCCGGCGCCGTCGGTCATCACGAGGCCGCGCGCAAGACCATCGATCATCCGCAGGTGGGCGCCGTGACGCTGGACTGCGACGTACTGACCGTGGCGACGAGCGATCTGCGCGTCATGATCTACACGGCCGAGCCCGGCACCGAGGACGCCGAACGCCTCGCCCTGCTGATGGTGCTCGGCACCCAGACGCTCGTGGGGTGACGCGGGTGGGGCAGGGCCGACCCCTGCGACGGAACGTCCCACCCCGACCTGTCGACGCGGGAGCTGCCACCGACCGATGGACTGACCGCACCGCCGGCAGCCCGGACTCACCCCGGCACACCCGCCCTGTCCAGCAGCGGCGGCACCGCGATCCGGTACGGCATCGGTCCGCACGCCACCGCGAGCGCGTCCGATGCCGGGCCGTCGAGAAGCCGTGCGCGCAGCTCGGGGTCGACGGTCCAGCTCTCGGCGATGGTGCGGCGCACCCGGCGGTCGGGATGGGTGAGCATGGCCTCGGCCACCTCGTCGGGCAGCTTCTCGCGCCACGAGATCCGTTGCGTGATCCACCGGTCGTCCAGCGCCAGCAGCCGCAGCAGCACGCCGACGGGCGCCGCGGGATTGCTCGCCAGCCCCTCGACCGCGTGATGGGTCGTCAATGTCCCCGCCTCCAACGTGCCCACGTGGCAAGCCCGGTGGAGCCGATCTGTGCCAACCGTGCCTTCGCACCGGTCGGTGTCCGTCCGCGTCGGCCTCGAAATGAAACCACGTGGTCCGTCGGCCCCGCGCTCCACCGCCGTGACCCTAGGTCCGCGCGGTTGCCGCCTTGTCGTCGGACGGTACGGCCCCACGGCTGCCGCGCAGCATGGTGAGCGCGATCGTCGCGCTGATCGCGGCGATGACGGCGCAGGCGGCACCGATCGTGTTCAGCCCGCTCGTGTACGCCTCCCCGGCGGCTGCCAGCAGGCCCTCCGCGGGCTCGGACGGCAGGTCCCGCGCGGCCGTGACGGCGTCCTCCATGCTGCCCTCGGCGGCGTCGGCCACGGCCGACGGGGTGCCGTCGGGCACCACGATCGATTCGCGGTAGACGGCGGTACCGAGGCTGCCCAGTGTGGCGATACCCAGGGCGTTGCCCAGGTCGCCGCTGATGGAGGAGAGCGCCGCCGCCGAGCCGGCCCGTTCCGGCGGGACGGACCCGATGACCAGATTGGTGCCGAGCGATCCGAAGGTCCCGACGCCGACGAACACGATCACGAAGCCGGCCACCAGCAGCGGAATCCCGCCGACCGGGTCGACGAGGACGAGCATCAGATAGCCCGCCATGCCGATGAGCAGGGCCACGCCGACCACGACGCCGAGCGGGTGCCGCTTGGCGAGGACCGGCGCCACCTGCGCCGCGACGACCGACGCGACGGCCGCGGGCACCATCAACAGACCCGCCTCCATCGGCGAGAGGCCCTCGACCATCTGGAGAAACCCGGTGATGAACAGGTAGCCGCCACCGGTACCGAGCATCGACACCGTCAGGATCAGCAGCGCCGCGCTGAACGCGCCGACCTTGAACAGCCTCAGGTCCAGCAGGGGATCGGCCAGCTTGTTCTGCCGGGACACGAACACCGCGCCGACGGCCAGGCCACCGGCGATCGTGACCAGTGGCGCCGTCTCGAAGCCGTAGCGCGCGAGTTCCTTCAGGCCGTAGATGACCGACAGGATCGACACCAGTGACAGCACGACGCTGGGGAGGTCGATTCTGCCAGCGTTCGCGTCCTTGTACTCCGGCAGCAGGAAGGGCGCGACGATCAGGAGCAGCACCATGACGGGCACGCCGAGCAGGAACACCGAGCCCCACCAGAAGTACTCCAGCAGCACGCCGCCGATCACCGGGCCGAGCGCGGTGCCGCCCATGAAACAGCCGGCCCACACCGCGATGGCGCGGCCCCGCTGGTAGGGGTCGTGGAACATGTTGCCGATGAGGGCGAGGGTGGACGGCATGAGTGTCGCGGCGGCGACGCCGAGCAGGCCCCGGGTGACGATCAGGGCCTCCGCGCTGGTGGCGTAGGCGGCGGCGACCGAGGTGACGCCGACGGCCGTCGCGCCGATCATCAACAGCTTGCGGCGGCCGATCCGGTCCCCGAGTGTGCCCATGGTGATGAGGAAGCCGGCGATCAGGAAGCCGTAGACGTCCATGATCCACAGCGTCTGGGTGCCGCTGGGCCGCAGCCCCTCGGCGAGGTGGGGCAGGGCCAGATACAGCACGCTCTGGTCGAGGGAGATCAGCAGGGTGGGCAGGGCCAGTACGGCCAGACCCACCCATTCCCGGGACCCGGCCTTTCGGACAGGGGCGGTCTCGGGGGCGTTCGATGACATGGATTTCCTTCCTTCTCCCCGGAGTTGGGGAGCCATGCCGTACGGTGCGCCGCGCCGCTCCCGACGCTCTCCCGGCGTTCTCTCGATCCGCTCTCGGTCCCCGATCGTTCGCCGCCGTGGGGGAGTTGGTGCCGTCGGATAGCCTGATCACATGCGTTTTGGGGTGCTGGGTCCGCTCGGGGTGTGGACGGCGGACGGGGCGGCGGTCAGGATCCCCGAGCCGAAGGTCCGCGCCCTGCTGGCGCACCTCCTGGTGCACCGGGGCCGCCCCGTCTCCGCGGACCGGCTCGTCGACGACCTGTGGGGCCCGAAGCCCCCGAACAATCCGCCGGGCGCGCTCCAGACGAAGGTGTGGCAGCTGCGGCGGGCGCTGGAGGACGCCGAGCCGGGCGGACGGTCGCTGGTCGTCTCCCGCCCGCCGGGGTACGAGCTGCTCGCCGACCCCGGCGCGGTCGACGCCGACCACTTCCAGCGGTTGCTCGACCGCGCGCGGGAGGTCGCCGAGCCCCGGGCCCGGGCCGCGCTGCTGGCGGAGGCGCTGGCCGTCCGGCGCGGCCCCGCGTACGCGGACTTCGCCGACGAGGAGTTCGCGCGCACCGCCGGGGCCCGGCTGGAGGAGCAGTGGCTCACCGCTGTCGAGGAACAGGCCGAGGCACGCCTCGAACTCGGCGAACACGCCCTGGTCGCCGACGAGTTGACCGACCTGGTAAGTCTGCATCCGCTCCGTGAACGGATGCGTGCCGCGCATGTGCGGGCGCTGTATCTGTCGGGCCGCCAGGACGCGGCGCTCCGCGGCTACACGGAGCTGCGCACCCGGCTGGCCGAGGAGTTGGGGGTGGACCCCGGCCCCGCGCTCACCGCGCTGCACCGGTCGATCCTCGTGCAGGACCCGATGCTGACCGCCGTGCCGTCGCCCGTCACCTCCGCGGCCCGCCCGCCCAGCAACGTACCGGCCCCGCTGACCGAACTGATCGGCCGTGGCGAGGCCGTCGACGAGGTGAGCCGGTTGCTCGGCGCCCACCGGCTGGTGACGCTCACCGGGCCCGGCGGCGTAGGCAAGACGCAGCTCGCGCTGGCGACCGCCGCCCGGCTCGGTGCGGCGTTCCCCGGCGGCGTCCACCTGGTGGAGCTGGCGGCGCTCGAACCGGCGCCCACCGGCCCTCGGGCCGAGGCCGGGGCCGACCGGTGGGTCGAGGTGAATGAGCTGGTCGGCGCGGTGATCGGGGTCCGGGACGACACCGTGCGGCCCAAGGGTGTGCCGCTGTCGTCGGCCGCCCGCGTCGCGCACGCGCTGAGCGACCGGCCGACGCTGCTGATCCTCGACAACTGCGAGCATGTCGCCGCGCCCGCCGCTGAGTTGGCCGAGCATCTGCTGAAGGCGGCCCCGGCCCTCCGCGTCCTGGCCACCAGTCAGGTGCCGCTCGGCATCACCGGGGAGTGGCTGGAGGAGGTGCCTCCGCTGCGGCGGCCGGAGTCGGCGGCGGGCCTGAGTACGGCGGACGCGAGCCGGTTCAGCGCGGTGGAACTCTTCGTGGCGCGGGCCACGGCCGCGACGCCGCGCTTCGTCCTCGATCCCAGCACCCTCGACGCGGTCGTGTCGATCTGCCGACGCCTGGACGGCATTCCGCTGGCGCTGGAGATGGCCGCCACCCGCGTACGAGCCCTGGGGGTGGCCGAGTTGGCCGCCCGGCTGGACGACCGCTTCCGTCTGCTGGCGGTGGGCTCGCGCGGTGCCCCGGCCCGGCAGCGCACACTGCGGGCGGTGATCGACTGGGGCTGGGAACTGCTCGGTGACCAGGAGCGGGCGGTACTGCGGCGCCTGGCCGCGCACACCGACGGCTGCTCGCTCGCCGCGGCGGAACGGCTCTGCGCCGGGGACGGCGTGGACGGCGCGGAGGTTCTCGACCTGCTGGCCCGGCTGGTGGACAGCTCGCTGCTGGTCATGAACGACGACGGCGCGGGCGGCACGGAAGGCCCCCGTTACCGGATGCTGGAGTCGGTCGCCGCGTACGCCGCCGAACGGCTCGCCGAATCCGGTGAGTCGGCGGCCCTACGACGCGGGCACCGCGCCTACTACCTGGAGCTGGCCGAGCGTGCCGAGCCGCATCTGCGCGGTCACGAGCAACGCCGGTGGCTGCGCCGTCTCGACGCCGAGAACGCGAACATGCGCGCCGCCCTGGACAGCGCCGTACAGGCCGGGGACGCCGAGTGCGCGCTGCGCCTGGTGAACGCCCTGACCTGGTACTGGTACCTGCGGGGGCGTAACAACGAGGCCCGGCGCTCCCTCACCCTGGCCCTGTCGACAGCCTCCGCAGCCCCCGCCTCCGCCTCCGCAGCCCCCGCCTCCGCCTCCGCGGCCCCCGCCCGCGCCGCCCTGGTCGCGAAGGCCACCGCGTGGCTGGGCGGCGTGAGCCTGCTGCTCGGCGGCAGCGCGGACCCCGTCACGGAGTACCGGGCCGCCCTCCGGCCGTACGAGACGATCGACGACCCGCTCGGCCAGGCCCGCGCGCGCTGGTTCCTGGCCTCCAACCTCTACGGCATCGGCGATCCGGCCCCGAGCCGCGCGCTGATCGAGTCCGCGCTCGCGACGTTCCGCTCACTCGGCGACGGGTGGGGCACGGCCGCGGCACTCGCCAGCCGGGCGTTCCACGCCAAACTGCGGGGGGAGTTCGGAACACTGCGGCGCCACGGTGGGCGGAGCCTGGAGTTGTTCCGCGAACTGGGCGACCAGTGGGGCCAGTTGCAGGCCATGGTGCCCCTGCAGAAGCTGGCCGAGGTGATGGGCGACTACGAACTCGCGGCGCGACTGCACCGCGAGGGCCTGCGCATGGCCGAGGACCTCGGGCTGTGGCCCGAGGTGTCCTTCCAGCTTTCGGGCCTGGGCCGCATCGCGATGCTGACCCGCGACTACCCGCGGGCCCGTGAGTTCCACGAGCGGGCCAGGCGGTTGGCGGTCGAGCAGTCGGACAAGTTCGGCGAACAGTACGCCGAGATCGGGCTGGGGATGGGGGCCCGCCGGGAGGGCGCCCTGGACACCGCGGAGACCCATCTGCGCAACGTGCTCGACGTGCACCGGCAGATGGGCTACGAGCCGGGACTTCCCGCGCTGATCCTCGCCGAACTGGGCTTCGTCGCCGAGCTGCGGGGCGAGGTGACCACCGCCCTCGGGCTCCAGCACGACGGCCTGTCCGCCGCCCGGGCCGCCGGCGACGCCCGCTCACTGGCGCTGGCCCTGGAGGGCCTGGCCGGCGCGCAGGCACTGGCGGGCCGCGCCGATCAGGCCGCGCGACTGCTGGGCGCCGCGTCGAAGGCCCGGCACTCCGTCGGTACACCGCTGCCGGAGGGCGAACAGGACGACGTCGCCCGCGTCACGGCACGGGCGACGAAGGATCTGGGCCGGTCGGCGTTCGACACCGAGTTCGCACGCGGCGCCGCGACGGACGCGGACGCGTACCCGGACCGCCTGCCCCGTCTCCCACCGGAGCCGGCCGAGGGCGCGTCCGCGAAGTAGTGCCGCCCGACGGGACCCCGCGGCCCGGCCGAGGGGCACCCCGCACCCGCCCACGGCGCCCCTCTCCACCTGCCGTAATCTCCCTGTTACGCGAAGGCGATACGTCATTGCATAAAGCTGCGATGCTACGTATAGTCATGCCATCGACGAGGAGGGCTTCGATGGCAGTACGTGCAGCGGTGGCGGGAGCCAGTGGATACGCCGGAGGGGAAGTGCTCCGGCTGCTCCTGGGGCACCCCGGCGTCGAGATCGGCGCCCTCACCGGGAACTCCAACGCCGGTCAGCGCCTCGGCGCGCTCCAGCCGCACCTCGGGCCGCTGGCCGATCGCGTCCTGGAGGCGACCACCCCCGACGTGCTCGCCGGACATGACGTGGTCTTTCTCGCGTTGCCGCACGGGCAGTCCGCCGCCGTCGCCGAGCAACTCGGGGACGACGTGCTCGTCGTCGACATGGGCGCGGACTTCCGGCTGAAGGACGCCGCCGACTGGGAGGCGTTCTACGGCTCCGCCCACGCCGGCACCTGGCCCTACGGGCTCCCCGAACTGCCGGGCAACCGCGCCGCGTTGGAGGGGTCCAGGCGTGTCGCGGTGCCCGGCTGCTATCCGACGGCCGTGTCGCTCGCGCTCTTTCCCGCGTACGGCGCCGGGCTCGTCGAACCCGAGGCCGTCATCACCGCCGCCACCGGTACCTCCGGCGCGGGCAAGGCCGTCAAGCCGCATCTGCTCGGCTCCGAGGTCATGGGCTCGATGAGTCCGTACGGCGTCGGCGGCGGCCACCGGCACACCCCCGAGATGATCCAGAACCTCAGCGCGGCGGCGGGGGAGCGCGTCAGTGTCTCCTTCACCCCCACCCTCGCGCCCATGTCGCGCGGCATCCTCGCCACCTGCTCCGCCAAGGCGCGGCCGGACGTCACGGCGGCGGACGTACGCGACGCGTACGAGAAGGCATACGCCGACGAGCCGTATCTCCAGCTCCTGCCCGAGGGGCAGTGGCCGGCGACCGCTTCCGTGTACGGCTCCAACGCCGTACAGGTCCAGGTCGTCCTCGACGAGAACGCCCGCCGTGTCATCGCCATCAGCGCCATCGACAACCTCACCAAGGGCACGGCCGGCGGCGCGGTCCAGAGCATGAACATCGCCCTCGGGCTGCCCGAGGAGACGGGCCTCCCGGCCACCGGCGTCGCACCGTGAACCGGCCCCCGCACAGACCCGCGAGACATACGGACGCGACGCGCGGACCCGCGACGTACAAGACCACGACGACCCAGCCGACCAAGGAGATGCAGTGAGCGTCACGGCAGCAGGCGGATTCACGGCGGCGGGCATCACCGCCGGGATCAAGGACAGCGGCACCCCGGACCTGGCCCTCGTGGTCAACACCGGCCCGCGCCGCGCCGCCGCCGGCGTCTTCACCTCCAACCGCGTCAAGGCCGCCCCCGTCCTCTGGTCGGAGCAGGTCGTCAAGGGCGGTCAGATCTCCGCCGTCGTCCTCAACTCCGGTGGCGCCAACGCCTGTACGGGCCCCAAGGGCTTCCAGGACACCCACGCCACCGCCGAGAAGGTCGCCGAGGTGCTGAACTCCACGGCCCCCGGCGGGCCGGAAGACAGCCACAGCTCCGGCGAGATCGCCGTCGCCTCCACCGGGCTCATCGGTATCAACCTCCCGATGGACAAGCTGCTGCCCGGTATCGAGAAGGCCGCCGCCGAACTCTCCGCGCACGGCGGCGAGAAGGCCGCCATCGCCATCAAGACCACCGACAGCGTGCACAAGACGGCCGTCGCGGCCGGCGACGGCTGGACCGTCGGCGGGATGGCCAAGGGCGCGGGCATGCTCGCCCCCGGCCTCGCCACCATGCTCGTCGTGCTCACCACCGACGCCGACGTCGAGGCCCCCGCCCTCGACTCGGCCCTGCGCGCCGCCACCCGCACCACCTTCGACCGGGTCGACTCCGACGGCTGCATGTCCACCAACGACACCGTGCTGCTGCTCGCCTCCGGAGCCTCCCGAGTGACGCCCGGGTACGAGGAGTTCGCGGAAGCCGTCCGTACGGTCTGCGACGACCTCGGCCGCCAGCTCATCGGCGACGCCGAAGGCGCCAGCAAGGACATCCGCGTCGAGGTGATCAACGCGGCGACCGAGGACGACGCCGTCGAGGTGGGCCGCTCCATCGCCCGTAACAACCTCCTCAAGTGCGCACTGCACGGCGAGGACCCCAACTGGGGCCGGGTGCTCTCCGCCATCGGCACGACCTCCGCCGCCTTCGACCCCGACCGGCTCAACGTCGCCATCAACGACATCTGGGTCTGCAGGAACGGCTCCGTCGGCGAGGACCGCGACCTCGTCGACATGCGCTTCCGCGAGGTCCGGATCACCGCCGATCTCGCCGCAGGCACCGAGTCGGCCGTCATCTGGACCAACGACCTGACCGCCGACTACGTCCACGAGAACAGCGCGTACAGCTCATGAGCGCCCGCAAGCACACCGCGCTGCCCAAGGCGCAGATCCTCATCGAGGCGCTGCCCTGGCTGACCCGCCACAACGGCAAGATCGTCGTCATCAAGTTCGGCGGCAACGCCATGGTGGACGAGGACCTCAAGGCCGCCTTCGCCCAGGACGTCGTCTTCCTGCGCCAGGCCGGCCTCAAGCCGGTCGTCGTGCACGGCGGCGGCCCCCAGATCAGCGCGCAGCTCGACCGGCACGGGCTGGTCAGCGAGTTCAAGGCCGGGCTGCGCGTCACCACACCCGAGGCGATGGACGTCGTACGGATGGTGCTCGCCGGGCAGGTCCAGCGCGAGCTGGTCGGGCTGCTCAACCAGCACGGCCCGCTCGCCGTCGGCATGACCGGCGAGGACGCGCACACCATCTCCGCGACCCGGCACCGGCCGCGTATCGACGGCGAGTTGGTCGACATCGGCCGCGTCGGCGAGATCACCGCGATCGACCCGGGCGCCATCGAGGCGCTGCTCGCCGACGGCCGTATCCCGGTCATCTCCTCGATCGCGCGCAGCGCCGACGACGGACACGTCTACAACGTCAACGCCGACACCGCCGCCGCCGCGCTCGCCGCGGCGCTCGGTGCCGAGACGCTGATGGTCCTCACCGATGTCGAGGGACTGTACGAGGACTGGCCGAACAACGACGACGTGATCAGCAGGCTCACGGCGACCGAGCTGGAAAAGCTGCTGCCCGAGCTGTCCAGCGGCATGGTGCCGAAGATGGAGGGCTGTCTGTTCGCCGTACGCAACGGGGTCAACACCGCCCGCGTGCTCGACGGCCGCGTACAGCACTCGATCCTGCTGGAGATCTTCACCGACGAGGGCATCGGCACGATGGTCGTCCCTGACGGCCGGGAGAACACGACCGAAGGGGGAGCGTCATGACCGACGAGAGCGACAGCAACCAGGAGTTCACGCGGCGCTGGCAGCACGTGATGGCCGACAACTACGGCACCCCGAAGCTCTCCCTCGTACGCGGCGCGGGCGCCACCGTCTGGGACGCCGACGGCACCGCGTACACCGACTTCGTCGCCGGTATCGCCGTGAACGCCCTCGGCCACGCGCACCCCGCCGTGATCGACGCGGTCTCCCGGCAGATCGCCTCCCTCGGGCATGTGTCGAACCTGTACGCCGCCGGCCCGCCCCTGGCCCTCGCCGAACGGCTCATCGACCTCGCCGACCGCCCCGGCCGTGTCTTCTTCTGCAACTCCGGCGCCGAGGCGAACGAAGCCGCGTTCAAGATCGGCCGGCTCACCGGCCGCGGCCATATGGTCGCCACCGACGGCGGCTTCCACGGCCGCACGATGGGCGCGCTCGCGCTCACCGGACAGCCGGCCAAGCGGGAGCCCTTCCTGCCGCTGCCCGGCGAGGTCACGCATGTGCCGTACGGCGACGTCGACGCGCTCAGGGCCGCCGTCACCGAGGAGACCGCGCTGCTGATCATCGAGCCGATCCAGGGCGAGAACGGCGTGGTCGTCCCGCCCAGGGGCTATCTCGAAGCGGCCAGGGAGATCACCCGCGCGACCGGCACCCTGCTGGTGCTGGACGAGGTCCAGACGGGGATCGGGCGGACCGGACACTGGTTCGAGTACCAGGCCCACCAGAGTGTCGAGCCCGACATCGTCACCCTCGCCAAGGGTCTCGGCGGCGGCCTGCCGCTCGCCGCGACGCTGGCGTTCGGCCCGGCGGCGGACCTGCTCAAGCCCGGTCAGCACGGTACGACCTTCGGTGGCAACCCCGTCGCCTGCGCCGCCGGACTCGCGGTCCTGGACACGCTCGGCGCAGACGGCGCGCTCGACACGGTGAAGCGGCTGGGGGAGAAGCTCCGGGACGGAATCGAGGCGCTCGGACACCCGCTGGTCTCCCATGTCCGTGGCGCGGGGCTGCTGCTGGGTATCGTGCTCACCGAGTCGCTGGCGCCACAGGTGCAGCAGGCGGCTCAGGATGCCGGTCTCCTGGTGAACGCGCCCGCTCCCGATGTCGTACGGCTCATGCCTCCGCTGATCATCGGCGACGACGATGTGGAAACGTTCCTCCGGGCCCTGCCCGGCATCCTCGACACCGCCCACGGGACCAACGGGGACGGACGAACCGGGGAATGAGACGACGATGACCGAGGCGCAGGCACCCGAGCACAACGGGATCGACACGGACGGCGGGAGCGCCGGCGGGAACGGCGCGGCCGAGCACATCGGCCCCTCCGTCCCGCAGACGCGCACGGCGCGCCACCGCCGGATCGTGGACATCCTCAACCGGCAGCCGGTCCGCAGCCAGAGCCAGCTCGCCAAGCTCCTCGCCGACGACGGTCTGAACGTCACCCAGGCGACGCTCTCCCGCGACCTGGACGAGCTGGGCGCCGTGAAGATCCGCAACACCGGCGGTGAGCTGATCTACGCCGTCCCCAGCGAGGGCGGCTACCGCACCCCGCACGCCCCGCTCGGCGAGTCGGCGAAGGAGGAGCGGATGCGGCGTCTCTCCGGCGAACTGCTCATCTCCGCCGAGGCTTCCGCCAACCTCGTGGTGCTCCGTACGCCGCCCGGCGCCGCCCAGTTCCTCGCCTCGGCCATCGACCAGGCCGAACTCCGGCCCATCCTCGGCACCATCGCCGGTGACGACACGCTGCTGCTGATCAGCCGCGACCCGGCGGGCGGTCAGGCGCTCGCGGACCACCTGCTGCGGCTGGCCCAGAAGGACAGCTGACACCTCCTGGCCCCCGGCGCGGGTCAATAGTCGGTGATGGCCGTACGCCCCGAGGCCGTGCCCACCGCGATGTGCGGTGAGCGGCCGGGGTCGGCCCACGCCAGGATGCGGCTCATCGCGTCGTCCGGCACGGAGACACAACCGGCCGTCGCGCCCTTGCCGTTGACATGCAGGAAGATCCCGGCGCCCCGGCCGCGCACGGGCCGGTCGTAGTTGAAGCCGATGACCAGGGCCCGGGCGTACTGCGCCCCGTACTCGGTCAGATGCTCGGCCTCCGCCGCACGGCAGTCGGCAGGCAGGCCCTCGACCCAGCGGTTGTACGCGCGCGAGTCGTTGTCCTGGCACCACCAGGACCGGTCGGTCACGGGGCGGTACGCGAAACGGGCCCCCGCCGGGGCGGGCCGGATGCCGAAGGCGTACGGCAGGTCGTACAGCCCCGTCGGTGTGGTCGACGTGCCCTGCTCACGCTCCGTGCCCCGGACCAGCCCGCCGGCCCCGAACCGCGCGTCCGCCGACCCGGCCGCCACCCAGCGGTCCCCGCGCCGGTCCCACCAGGTGACGCGGCCCGTGGTCGCGCCGGTGCTCGCGGCCTCGGCGGTGATCAGCTGACTGCCGCCGCCGGTGTCGGCCATCCGTTCCGGCAGGGGGACGGAGGTGTCGGCGGGCGCGACGGGACCGGCCGCGACCGTGGCGACGACGGCGAGGACGACGGAGCCGAGCGAGAGAAGGGTGCGCATGCTCGGACCGTATGCCGGTCACCGGGTGACGGCCTCTCAGGTCCGGTCTCCGCCAGGCGCGGAGACGGCCTCTCAGGTCCGGGCGCCGCCAGGCGCGCCGGGCGAGATTCGTCAGACACGGCCTAAGCCGAACGGGCGACGTCGGCGGGCCGGTCCGTGCGGGCGGGCAGCGGCAGCGGGAGCGCGGGCAGCCCGTCCAGGCTCACGCCCACGTGCTCCTTCTTCTCGCAGTACGCCGCGAACTCGTCGTCCGACTTCCGGGCGAAGTGCTGGGCGTGCTGGGTGCGCTCCTCCCGGTACTCCATGAAGGGGACGGCGAACCCGCACGAGTCGCTGATCCGTACCGCGCCGACCACGATGATCGCCCGCGCGCTCGGCCCGTCCGCGTCTCCGAAGCGCCCGATGTACTCACCCCAGCGCGGGTCGTCCCGGAACACCGGCTCCCCGCGCCCGTGCACCCGCAGGATCTTCGGCGGGCCGTCGAACGCGCACCACATCAGGGTGATGCGGCCGTTCTCGCGCAGATGCGCGATGGTCTCCGCGCCGCTGCCGCCGAAGTCGAGATACGCGAGCGTCGACTCGTCCAGCACGACGAGGGTGCCGGAGCGGCCCTTGGGTGAGACATTGACATGACCGTCGTCGGCGCGCGGGGCCGTCGCGGTGAAGAAGACGGGCTGTTCCTCGATGAACGTACGGATGCGGCCGTCGATTCGTTCGTAGAGCTTTCCCATGGCACCCATTGTCGGCGCCGGCGATCGCGCGCGTCGAGACGATTCCGAGGGGCGGGACGAGGGACGGGACGAGGGGCGGGGAAAGAGGCGGGACGACGTACGGGACGAGGGACGGGACACGCATGACCGAGAAGAAGCAGGCGCACGAGGTACGGGTCCGACGGGTCTACGAGGCGGCCGGGCCGGACGACGGGACGCGGCTGCTGGTCGACCGGCTCTGGCCGCGCGGGCTCGCCAAGACCGACGCCGTGTTCGACGACTGGCTGAAGGACGCGGCCCCCTCGGCCGAGCTGCGGAAGTGGTACGGGCACGATCCGGCGAGGTACGCGGAGTTCGCCGACCGCTACCGCGCCGAGCTGGCGGAGCCGGGCTCGGCCGCCGAGGACGCCCTCGAACGCCTCAGGACACTGGCCGCCGAGGGCACGCTCACCCTGCTCACGGCCACCAAGGACCTGCCCCACAGCCACCCCCTGGTGCTGGCGGCGGAGGTCACGGAGAGTGCCGGAGGGGCCACCCGGGGACCGCGTTGACAAAACATACGGTGCACTGCATAGTTATACCCATCAGCGTATGCACCGTAAGGAGAAACCCGTGACCGAGCGCGTCGTACTCGCCTACTCGGGAGGCCTGGACACCTCCGTCGCCATCGGCTGGATCGCCGAGGAGACGGGCGCCGAGGTCATCGCCGTCGCCGTGGACGTCGGTCAGGGCGGCGAGGACCTGGACGTCATCCGCAAGCGCGCGCTCGCCTGCGGTGCCGTCGAGGCCGAGGTCGCCGACGCCAAGGACGAGTTCGCCGAGGAGTACTGCCTCCCGGCGATCAAGGCCAACGCGCTCTACATGGACCGCTACCCGCTGGTCTCGGCGATCTCCCGGCCGGCGATCGTCAAGCACCTCGTGGCCGCCGCCAAGAAGCACGGCGCCGACACCGTCGCCCACGGCTGCACCGGCAAGGGCAACGACCAGGTCCGCTTCGAGGCCGGCATCGTCGCCCTCGCCCCCGAGCTCAAGTGCATCGCCCCGGTCCGCGACTACGCGATGACCCGGGACAAGGCGATCGCCTTCTGCGAGGAGAAGAACCTCCCGATCGCGACCACCAAGAAGTCCCCGTACTCCATCGACCAGAACGTCTTCGGACGGGCCGTCGAGACGGGCTTCCTGGAGGACATCTGGAACGGTCCGATCGAGGACATCTACGAGTACACCTCCAACCCGGCGGAGCACCGCGACGCCGACGAGGTCGTCATCTCCTTCAAGGAGGGCGTCCCGGTCGCCATCGACGGCAAGCCGGTCTCGGTCCTCCAGGCGATCCAGCAGCTCAACGAGCGGGCGGGCGGCCAGGGCATCGGCCGGATCGACATGGTCGAGGACCGGCTCGTGGGCATCAAGTCCCGTGAGGTGTACGAGGCCCCGGGCGCGATCGCGCTGATCACCGCCCACCAGGAGCTGGAGAACGTCACCGTCGAGCGCGAACTGGCCCGCTACAAGCGGCAGGTCGAGCAGCGGTGGGGCGAGATGGTCTACGACGGTCTCTGGTTCTCCCCGCTGAAGCGGGCCCTGGACGGGTTCATCAACGAGGCCAACCAGCACGTCACCGGCGACATCCGGATGACGCTGCACGGCGGCCGTGCCGTCGTCACCGGCCGGCGCTCGGAGGAGTCGCTGTACGACTTCAACCTGGCGACGTACGACTCGGGCGACACGTTCGACCAGTCCAAGGCGCAGGGCTTCATCGAGCTGTTCGGCCTCTCGGCGAAGATCGCGGCGAAGCGCGACCAGGCGTAGCGCGACCGGGCGTAGCGCGGCCGGGCCCGAGCGCAGCGGCTGGATCGGCCCGCCCGGTGTTCGAGGACCGGGCTCCGGGGCGGAGCCCCGATTTCGGGAAGGGGCGGGGTAGGGGAGAGAATCCCTCACCCCGCCCATCAGTGTGACCGCACGCAAGGAGCAACCCAGCAGTGAGCAGCAACACCGGTGACGTCCGGCTCTGGGGCGGCCGTTTCGCCGACGGCCCCGCCGAGGCCCTGGCCAAGCTGTCGGCGTCCGTGCACTTCGACTGGCGCCTCGCGCCGTACGACATCGCGGGCTCCCGCGCGCACGCGCGCGTGCTCAACAAGGCCGGCCTCCTCGACGAGGAGGAGCTGGACCGGATGCTCGCCGGGCTCGACCGCCTGGCGGCGGCCGTCGCCGACGGCTCCTTCACCGGGACCGTCGCCGACGAGGACGTCCACACCGCCCTGGAACGCGGCCTCCTCGAACAGCTCGGCGCGGACCTCGGCGGCAAGCTGCGCGCCGGCCGGTCCCGCAACGACCAGGTCGCCACCCTCTTCAAGATGTATCTGCGGGACCACGCGCGGATCATCGGCGGTCTGATCGCCGAACTCCAGGACGCGCTCGTCGGGCTCGCCGAGGCGCACCCGGACGTGGCGATGCCGGGCCGTACGCATCTCCAGCACGCCCAGCCGGTGCTCTTCGCCCACCATGTGCTGGCGCACGTGCAGTCCCTGTCGCGGGACGCGGAGCGGCTGCGGCAGTGGGACGAGCGGACGGCGGTCTCGCCGTACGGCTCCGGCGCGCTGGCCGGGTCGTCGCTGGGTCTCGACCCGGAGGCGGTCGCCGCGGACCTCGGCTTCGAGCACGGCTCGGCCGCCAACTCGATCGACGGCACGGCCGCCCGGGACTTCGCCGCCGAGTTCGCCTTCATCACCGCGATGATCGGCGTGAATCTCTCGCGGATCGCCGAAGAGGTCATCATCTGGAACACGAAGGAGTTCTCCTTCGTCACGCTGCACGACGCGTTCTCCACCGGCTCGTCGATCATGCCGCAGAAGAAGAACCCGGACATCGCCGAGCTGGCGCGCGGCAAGTCGGGCCGGCTGATCGGCAATCTGACGGGGCTGCTGGCCACGCTCAAGGCGCTGCCGCTCGCGTACAACCGCGATCTCCAGGAGGACAAGGAGCCGGTCTTCGACTCCTGCGACCAACTGGAGGTCCTGCTCCCGGCGTTCACCGGCATGATGGCGACGCTGACGGTCAACCGGGAGCGGATGGCGGAGCTGGCCCCCGCCGGGTTCTCGCTCGCCACCGACATCGCCGAGTGGCTGGTCAGGCAGGGTGTGCCGTTCCGGGTCGCGCACGAGGTCGCGGGGGAGTGCGTCAAGGTCTGCGAGAAGCAGGGGATCGAGCTGGCCGAGCTGACGGACGAGCAGTTCGCCGGGATCTCCGAGCATCTGACGCCGGAGGTCCGTACGGTCCTCAATGTCTCCGGCGCGCTGGCGTCCCGTGACGGGCGCGGCGGTACGGCGCCTTCGGCGGTCGCCGTCCAGCTCGCCGAGGTCAAGACGGACCTGGCGCTCCAGCACGCGTGGGCGACGGCGAAGAAGTAGCCGCGACAAGAAGCGC
>NZ_JBHUZM010000088.1:0-31737 GCF_042667665.1 Streptomyces sp. NPDC057307
GCTTCGAGTAGGGCCCGTCCTCGGGCTCGGCGCCGCCGCCCGGGGGAAGTCGGCGCGGACCGTGGAGCCGTGGTGAGCGCCGCGCGCCCGCCCGTGCGGGGCGGGTCCGAGCCCCAAAGCCGTGACGCGGGCGCCCTGTTGGCGCGCGTCACCGGTGGCGGACGACGGCGTACCCGCACATGTACGGCTCCGACTCCGGTGCCGACGGCGTCGAGCAACCGGGCAACACGGCCGGCACGGTCAACGCGACCACGAAGAATCGGCGTCGGCGGACATCTCCGGGCCCCGGCACCCGCACCGTGGCGTCGATCCGGTGGTCGCCGTCGCGGCGGTCTCCGCCTACAGGGCGCTCCGCCACGGGAACGCCCGTGTCGGCGGCCGGCGGCCCGGCCGGCGGTGACTGGGCCATTCGGGTGACGCGCGGCCCCGGGGGCGCCCACCGCTCCGCCCGTACCCGCGTTCGATCTGTCGGCGCGCGGAGTGACATCTCTCTCGGTCGACCCAGGGCCTGCCCTCAGGGCCGCCGGCTGCCGTCTGGGCGGCCCCGGAGCGGATCGACGCCCCCACCGGCCCCGCGGCCCCTACCGCCCGCGCACCGGGCGACCACTGCCCTTGCCGAGGGCATCGGCCGCGTCGGCGCCGTACGGCTCCTGGCCGGCCCCGCCCCGGACACGCCGCAGGGGCGGCCCGCCGACTGCGGGCCGCCCCTCCGGATGTGACGTTTCTGCTGTTCTGTACCGCGGTGCTCAGCCCTCGTCGTGGGCCACGGCGCGGCGCGCGTCCGCGTCCAGCACGCCCCAGCTGATCAGCTGCTCGGTGAGGACCGAGGGCGACTGGTCGTAGATCACCGCGAGGGTGCGCAGGTCGTCCTGGCGGATCGACAGCACCTTGCCGTTGTAGTCGCCGCGCTGGCTCTGGATGGTCGCCGCGTAGCGCTGGAGCGGGCCGGCCTTCTCCTGCGGGACATGGGCGAGACGCTCCAGGTCCAGGACGAGCTTCGGCGGCGGCTCGGCGGCCCCGCCCGGCGTCGTGCCCGGCAGCAGCTCCTGCACCGGCACACCGTAGAAATCGGCCAGCTCGGCGAGGCGCTGCACGGTCACCGCGCGGTCGCCGCGCTCGTACGACCCCACCACCACGGCCTTCCAACGGCCCTGGGACTTCTCCTCCACGCCGTGGAGGGAGAGGCCCTGCTGGGTGCGGATGGCGCGGAGCTTGGCCCCGAGCTGCTTTGCGTATTCGCTGGACATAAGGCTCCCCGGACGCTGGGACAATCTGCGGCTCCGCCGCGTGGCTGGTAACTCACTGTGAGGTTACGCAGCGTGACTTGGATGCGTCAAGCCGAATGGTCCGGACCCGCCCCTCCACAAGTCCGGAAAAGGCCGCCGGACCTGGTAATGTCGACGGCGCAAATCCGACGTCCTTTAACGTCCGTCCCGTGAGGCGGAGAAGGAGGTCCGTTTCTTATGGACACGCACAGCTCTGATGTCGCCCGCCCCGTGCTCGAGGCACCCGACATCGCGCGGGCACTGACCCGTATCGCCCACGAGATCGTCGAACGCGCCAAGGGTGCCGACGACGTGGTTCTGCTCGGCATTCCCACCCGTGGCGTCTTCCTGGCCCGGCGGCTGGCCGACAAGCTCGAAGAGATCACCGGCGGCAAGATCCCGGTCGGTTCGCTCGACATCACGATGTACCGCGACGACCTGCGCATGCGGCCCGCCCGCGCGCTGGCCCGCACCGACATCCCGGCCGACGGCGTCGACGGACAGCTCGTCGTGCTCGTGGACGACGTGCTCTTCTCCGGCCGCACGATCCGCGCCGCCCTCGACGCGCTGGGCGACATCGGCCGGCCACGCGCGGTCCAGCTCGCCGTCCTCGTCGACCGGGGCCATCGCGAACTGCCCATCCGCGCGGACTACGTGGGCAAGAACCTCCCCACGTCGCTGCGCGAGACGGTCAAGGTCCAGCTCGCCGAGGAGGACGGCCGCGACACCGTGCTGCTCGGCCTGCGGAAGCCCGACCCGGCCGACGAGCAGTAGCGCGGCCCTCCGTACGCCGCAGGCCCGTACCGGCCCCGCCCGCGCGCCGTCGCGCCCCGACGCCGCCGTGCCCGCCCGGGGGACACCCCGGAACCCAGAGCCACCTCCACACAACGGAGCACACCCGATGCTGCGCCTCACAGGGGCAAGCCCCCGTACCCCCGGCCATCTCATCTCCGCCGCCGACCTCACCCGCGACGACGCCGTCCTGATCCTCGACACCGCCGAGGAGATGGCCCGGGTCGCCGACCGGCCCATCAAGAAGCTGCCGACGCTGCGCGGACGTACGGTCGTCAACCTCTTCTTCGAGGACTCGACCCGTACGCGGATCTCCTTCGAGGCGGCCGCCAAGCGCCTGTCCGCCGACGTCATCAACTTCTCGGCCAAGGGCTCGTCGGTCTCCAAAGGAGAGTCGCTCAAGGACACCGCGCTGACGCTGGAGGCGATGGGCGCCGACGCCGTCGTCATCCGGCACGGCTCCTCGGGCGCCCCGTACCGGCTCGCCAACTCCGGCTGGATCGACGGCGCCGTCATCAACGCGGGTGACGGCACGCACGAACACCCCACCCAGGCACTGCTCGACGCCTTCACGATGCGCCGCAGGCTGGTCGGCGCCGACGCGGGGATCGGCCGGGACCTCGAAGGCCGCCGTATCACGATCGTCGGCGACATCCTGCACAGCCGCGTCGCCCGCTCCAACGTCCTGCTGCTGCACACCCTCGGCGCGCAGGTCACCCTCGTCGCCCCGCCGACCCTGGTGCCGATCGGCGTCGAGAAGTGGCCGTGCGAGGTGAGTTACGACCTGGACCAGGTGCTGCCCAAGTCCGACGCCGTGATGATGCTCCGGGTCCAGCGCGAGCGGATGAACGCCGCCTTCTTCCCGACCGAGCGCGAGTACTCACGGCGCTACGGGCTCGACGGCGAGCGGATGGCCCGCATGCCCGACAACTCGATCGTGATGCACCCCGGCCCGATGAACCGGGGCATGGAGATCACCGCCGAGGTCGCCGACTCCGACCGCTGCACGGCCGTCGAGCAGGTCGCCAACGGTGTGTCGACCCGGATGGCCGTCCTGTATCTGCTTCTTGGCGGCAACGAGCCCGCCGTCACCCATTCCCGCGCGTCGTCCGCCACCGAGGAGAGCAAGTAACCATGAGCAAGATCCTGATCCGTGGCGCCAAGGTGCTCGGCGGCGAAGCGAGTGACGTCCTCATCGACGGCACGGTCATCGAGCGGGTGAGTACCGGCATCGACGCCGGCGACGCCACGGTCGTGGAGGCGGAGGGACAGATCCTGCTGCCCGGCCTGGTCGACCTGCACACACATCTGCGCGAGCCCGGCCGTGAGGACTCCGAGACGGTCCTCACCGGCACCAGGGCGGCGGCGGTCGGCGGCTTCACCGCCGTGCACGCCATGGCCAACACCTTCCCCGTCGCCGACACCGCCGGCGTGGTCGAGCAGGTCTGGCGGCTCGGCCGCGAGTCCGGCTACTGCGACGTGCAGCCCGTCGGCGCCGTCACCGTCGGCCTGGAGGGCAAGCAGCTCGCCGAACTCGGCGCCATGCACGACTCGGCCGCCGGGGTGCGGGTCTTCTCCGACGACGGCAAGTGCGTGGACGACGCGGTGATCATGCGCCGCGCCCTGGAGTACGTGAAGGCTTTCGACGGCGTCATCGCCCAGCACGCGCAGGAGCCCCGGCTCACCGAGGGCGCCCAGATGAACGAGGGCATCGTCTCCTCGGAGCTGGGACTCGGCGGCTGGCCCGCCGTCGCCGAGGAGTCGATCATCGCGCGCGACGTCCTGCTGGCCGCCCACGTCGGCTCCCGCGTCCACATCTGCCATCTCTCCACCGCCGGTTCGGTCGAGATCGTCCGCTGGGCCAAGTCCAAGGGCTGGAACGTCACCGCCGAGGTCACGCCGCACCACCTGCTGCTGACGGACGAGCTCGTACGGACCTACAACCCCGTCTACAAGGTGAACCCGCCGCTGCGCACCGAGGCCGACGTCCTCGCGCTGCGCGAGGCCCTGGCGGACGGCACCATCGACTGCGTCGCCACCGACCACGCCCCCCACCCGCACGAGGACAAGGACTGCGAGTGGGCCGCGGCGGCCATGGGCATGGTCGGTCTGGAGACCGCGCTGTCCGTCGTCCAGCAGACGATGGTCGACACCGGTCTCATCGACTGGGCCGGCGTCGCCGACCGGATGTCGGTACGGCCCGCGCAGATCGGCCGGCTCGCCGGTCACGGCCGTCCCGTCTCGGCAGGTGAGCCCGCCAACCTCACGCTCGTCGATCCCGCTTACCGTGGAGTGGTGGACCCCGCGGGCTTCGCCTCCCGCAGCCGTAACACCCCCTACCAGGGCCGTGAGCTGCCGGGACGCGTCACCCACACCTTCCTGCGGGGCCGGGCCACGGTCGTCGACGGGAATCTGGCGTGAGCGCTGTACTGATCAATCTGGCCGCCGAGCAGAAGTCGGCGGATGTGACCGACTGGGCCGCCCGTATCGGCTGGGTGGTGGGCCTGCTCCTCTTCATCGCCTTCGTGTACTGGCTGATGCGCCAGGGCTGGAAGTGGCGCGGAAGCCTCCAGTCCGACCTTCCGGAGCTGCCCCAGGCACCCGAGGGGGCCGACGGGGACGTGACACTGCGGCTCAGCGGCCGCTACCACGGCTCCACGACCGCCGGTCAGTGGCTGGACCGGATCGTCGCCCACGGCCTCGGCGTCCGCAGCCGGGTGGAGCTGACGCTCACCGACGCGGGCGTGGACGTCGTACGGCCCGGGGCCACCGACTTCTTCGTCCCGGCGGGCCAACTGCGCGCCGCCCGGCTCGACAAGGGCATCGCGGGCAAGGTCCTCGCCGAGGGCGGACTGCTCGTCCTCACCTGGCAGCACGGCGACCGGCTGCTCGACTCCGGATTCCGCTCCGACCGCGCGGCGGAGCACACCGCCTGGGTCGAAGCCGTCAACCGCGTGAACCAGTCGACCACGACGAATCACACACCGACCACGGACGCGTCGACCACCCCGGCCGGCGACGCACCCTTCACGACGGAAGGCACCGCACGATGACCCTCTCCACCCGGGGAGCCGCCCAAGCTCCCGCCGTACTCGTCCTGGAGGACGGCCGGAGCTTCCGCGGCCGTGCCTACGGGGCCGTGGGGGAGACCTTCGGCGAGGCGGTGTTCTCCACCGGCATGACCGGCTACCAGGAAACCCTCACCGACCCCTCGTACCACCGCCAGGTCGTCGTCATGACCGCCCCGCACATCGGCAACACCGGCGTCAACGACGAGGACGACGAGTCCGGCCGGATCTGGGTCGCCGGCTATGTCGTACGCGACCCCGCCCGCGTCCCGTCCAACTGGCGCTCCCGGCGCTCCCTGGACGAGGAACTCCTGCGCCAGGGTGTCGTCGGCATCAGCGGCATCGACACCCGCGCGCTCACCCGCCATCTGCGCGAGCGCGGCGCGATGCGCGTCGGCATCTTCTCCGGCGACGCCCTCGCCGGCGGCCTCCTCACCGACGACGCGACGCTCACCGCGCGGGTGCGGGAAGCGCCCCCGATGAAGGGCGCCAACCTCTCCGCGGAGGTCGCCACCACCGAGACGTACGTCGTCCCGGCCGTCGGCACCAAGCGGTTCACCGTCGCCGCCCTCGACCTCGGCATCAAGGGCATGACCCCGCAGCGGATGGCCGAGCGCGGCATCGAGGTGCACGTCCTGCCCGCCACCGCCACCGTCGACGACGTGTACGCGGTCGCGCCCGACGGCGTGTTCCTCTCCAACGGCCCCGGCGACCCCGCCACCGCCGACCTCACGGTCGTCAAGGGCGTGCTGGAGCGCGGCACACCGCTGTTCGGCATCTGCTTCGGCAACCAACTCCTCGGCCGCGCCCTGGGGTTCGGGACGTACAAGCTCAAGTACGGACACCGCGGTATCAACCAGCCGGTGCAGGATCGTTCCACCGGCAAGGTCGAAGTCACCGCGCACAACCACGGGTTCGCCGTCGACGCCCCGCTCGACCAGATCTCCGACACCCCCTACGGCCGCGCCGAGGTCTCCCACGTCTGTCTCAACGACAACGTGGTCGAGGGGCTCAGGCTGCTCGACCGGCCGGTCTTCAGCGTCCAGTACCACCCCGAGGCGGCCGCCGGCCCACACGACGCCGCGTACCTCTTCGACCGCTTCGTAACCCTGATGGAGGGCCAGCGTGCCTAAGCGCTCCGATCTCCGGTCCGTCCTCGTCATCGGCTCCGGTCCGATCGTCATCGGCCAGGCGGCCGAGTTCGACTACTCGGGCACCCAGGCGTGCCGCGTCCTCAAGGCCGAGGGCCTGCGCGTCATCCTCGTCAACTCCAACCCGGCCACGATCATGACCGACCCGGAGATCGCCGACGCCACGTACGTCGAGCCGATCACACCCGAGTTCGTCGAGAAGATCATCGCCAAGGAGCGCCCCGACGCGCTGCTGCCCACCCTCGGCGGCCAGACCGCGCTCAACACCGCGATCTCCATGCACGAGAACGGCGTCCTGGAGAAGTACGGCGTCGAGCTGATCGGCGCCAACGTCGAAGCCATCAACAAGGGCGAGGACCGCGACCTCTTCAAGGGCGTCGTCGAAGCCGTCAAGGCGAAGATCGGTTACGGCGAGTCCGCCCGCTCCGTCATCTGCCACTCGATGGACGACATCCTGGCCGGCGTCGAGGAACTGGGCGGCTACCCCGTCGTCGTACGCCCCTCCTTCACCATGGGCGGCGCCGGCTCCGGCTTCGCCCACGACGAGGACGAGCTGCGCCGCATCGCCGGACAGGGCCTGATGCTCTCGCCGACCACCGAGGTGCTCCTGGAGGAGTCCATCCTCGGCTGGAAGGAGTACGAACTGGAGCTGATGCGCGACCGGAACGACAACGTCGTGGTCGTCTGCTCCATCGAGAACTTCGACCCGATGGGCGTCCACACCGGCGACTCCATCACCGTCGCGCCCGCGATGACCCTCACCGACCGCGAGTACCAGCGGCTGCGCGACATCGGCATCGCGATCATCCGCGAGGTCGGCGTCGACACCGGCGGCTGCAACATCCAGTTCGCCGTCGACCCGGCCGACGGCCGGATCATCGTCATCGAGATGAACCCCCGTGTCTCGCGCTCTTCCGCGCTCGCCTCCAAGGCCACCGGCTTCCCGATCGCCAAGATCGCCGCACGCCTCGCCGTCGGCTACACGCTGGACGAGATCCCCAACGACATCACCGAGAAGACCCCGGCGTCCTTCGAACCGACCCTCGACTACGTCGTGGTGAAGGTCCCGCGCTTCGCCTTCGAGAAGTTCCCCGCCGCCGACGCCACCCTCACCACCACCATGAAGTCGGTGGGCGAGGCCATGGCCATCGGCCGCAACTTCACCGAGGCGCTGCAGAAGGCGCTGCGCTCGCTGGAGAAGAAGGGCAGCCAGTTCGCCTTCACCGGCGATCCCGCCGACCTCGGTACCAAGGCCGAGCTGCTGGAGCTGGCGAAGGTCCCCACCGACGGCCGGATCAACACCGTCATGCAGGCGATCCGCGCCGGAGCCCGCCAGGAGGAGATCTTCGAGGCGACGAAGATCGACCCGTGGTTCGTCGACCAGCTCTTCCTGATCAAGGAGTACGCGGACGAGCTGGCCGCCGCCGACCGGCTCGACCCCCAGCTCCTCGCCGAGGCCAAGCGCCACGGCTTCTCCGACGCCCAGATCGCCGAGATCCGGGGGCTGCGCGAGGACGTCGTACGCGAGGTACGGCACGCGCTGGGCGTGCGCCCCGTCTACAAGACGGTCGACACCTGCGCCGCCGAATTCGCCGCCAAGACCCCGTACTTCTACTCCTCCTACGACGAGGAGAGCGAGGTCGCGCCCCGCGAGAAGCCCGCCGTGATCATCCTCGGCTCCGGCCCCAACCGCATCGGCCAGGGCATCGAGTTCGACTACTCCTGCGTGCACGCCTCCTTCGCGCTCAGCGACGCCGGGTACGAGACCGTGATGGTCAACTGCAACCCGGAGACCGTCTCCACCGACTACGACACCTCCGACCGGCTCTACTTCGAGCCGCTCACCCTGGAGGACGTCCTGGAGATCGTCCACGCGGAAACCCTGGCCGGGCCCGTCGCGGGCGTCATCGTCCAGCTCGGCGGCCAGACACCGCTCGGCCTCGCCCAGGCGCTCAAGGACAACGGCGTGCCGGTCGTCGGCACGCCCCCGGAGGCCATCCACGCCGCCGAGGACCGCGGTGCCTTCGGCCGCGTCCTCGCCGAGGCCGGGCTGCCCGCCCCCAAGCACGGCACGGCCACCACCTTCGACGAGGCCAAGGCCATCGCCGACGAGATCGGCTATCCCGTACTGGTCCGCCCCTCCTACGTGCTCGGCGGGCGCGGCATGGAGATCGTGTACGACGAGACCCGCCTCTCCTCGTACATCGCCGAATCCACCGAGATCAGCCCCACCAGGCCCGTCCTGGTGGACCGCTTCCTCGACGACGCCATCGAGATCGACGTCGACGCGCTCTACGACGGCACGGAGCTGTACCTCGGCGGCGTCATGGAGCACATCGAGGAGGCCGGCATCCACTCCGGCGACTCGGCGTGCGCCCTGCCCCCGATCACCCTCGGCGGCTTCGACATCAAGCGGCTGCGCGCCTCCACCGAGGCCATCGCGCGCGGGGTCGGCGTCCGCGGCCTGATCAACATCCAGTTCGCGCTGGCCGGGGACATCCTCTACGTCCTGGAGGCCAACCCGCGCGCCTCGCGCACCGTGCCCTTCACCTCCAAGGCCACCGCCGTACCGCTGGCCAAGGCCGCCGCCCGGATCTCCCTCGGCGCCACGATCGCCGGCCTCCGTACAGAGGGGCTGCTGCCCGCCAACGGCGACGGCGGCACCCTGCCCATGGACGCGCCGATCTCCGTCAAGGAGGCCGTCATGCCGTGGTCGCGCTTCCGCGACATCCACGGGCGGGGCGTCGACACCGTCCTCGGCCCGGAGATGCGCTCCACCGGCGAGGTCATGGGCATCGACTCCGTCTTCGGCACGGCGTACGCCAAGTCGCAGGCGGGGGCGTACGGTCCGCTTCCCACGAAGGGCCGCGCCTTCATCTCCGTCGCCAACCGCGACAAGCGCTCGATGATCTTCCCCGCGCGGGAACTCGTCGCGCACGGCTTCGAACTGCTCGCCACCTCCGGCACCGCCGAGGTCCTGCGGCGCAACGGCATCAACGCCACCATCGTGCGCAAGCAGTTCGAGGGCACCGGACCGAACGGCGAGAAGACCATCGTCCAGCTCATCCACGACGGCGAGGTCGACCTCATCGTCAACACCCCGTACGGCACCGGCGGCCGGCTCGACGGCTACGAGATCCGTACGGCCGCCGTGGCACGCGGCGTCCCCTGCCTGACGACGGTGCAGGCGCTCGCCGCCGCCGTCCAGGGCATCGACGCCCTCAACCACGGCGACGTCGGCGTCCGTTCTCTCCAGGAACACGCCCAGCACCTCATCGCCGCCCGCGAGGACTAGGAGGAGCCTGCTCTCATGTACCGACTCTTCTTCCGGCTCTTCTTCCGACGGATGGACCCGGAGCAGGCCCACCAGCTGGCCTTCCGCTGGATCCGGTTCGTCGTCCGCGTCCCGGTGCTGCGCACCTTCGTCGCCGCGGCGCTCGCGCCTCGTTACAAGGAGCTGCGCACCGAGGCTTTCGGGCTGCGGATGCACGGTCCCTTCGGCCTCGCCGCCGGCTTCGACAAGAACGCCGTCGCCGTCGACGCCATGACCATGCTCGGCTTCGACCACGTCGAGATCGGCACGGTCACCGGCCGGCCGCAGCCGGGCAACCCCCGGCAGCGGCTGTTCCGGTTGCCCGCCGACCGGGCGCTGATCAACCGCATGGGCTTCAACAACGACGGCTCTGCCACCGTCGCCCTGCGCCTCGCCACCCGCCGGGCCATCTTCCGTACGACGGTCGGCGTCAACATCGGCAAGACCAAGGCCGTCGCGGACGACGGGGCGATCGGCGACTACGTGACGTCGACCGAGCGCCTGGCCGCCCACGCCGACTACCTCGTGGTGAACGTCTCGTCCCCCAACACCCCCGGCCTGCGCGACCTCCAGGCCGTCGACCAGTTGCGCCCGCTCCTGACGGCCGTACGCGAGGCCGCCGACCGTGTCGTCACGCAGCGCCGGGTCCCGCTGCTGGTCAAGATCGCGCCCGACCTCGCCGACGAGGACATCGACGCCGTCGCCGACCTGGCCGTCGAACTGGGCCTGGACGGCATCATCGCCACCAACACCACCGTCGCGCGGCACGGCCTCGGACTGAAGACCGCCCCGTCCCTGCTCGCCGAGACCGGCGGACTGTCCGGGGCGCCCCTCAAGGCGCGCTCGCTGGCGGTCCTGAGGCGCCTGTACGAGCGTGTGGGCGACCGGATCACCCTGGTCGGCGTGGGAGGCATCGAGAACGCCGAGGACGCCTGGCAGCGGATCCTCGCGGGCGCGACCCTCGTCCAGGGCTACAGCGCCTTCATCTATCAGGGCCCGTTCTGGAGCCGCGGCATCCACAAGGGGCTCGCCGCCCGGCTGGCCACCAGCGACCACGCCACCCTCGCCGACGCCGTCGGCGCCGACACCAGGAAGGTGCACGCGTGAACGCCGCTTCCCCTGCTACGGCCGCCGGGCCCGAGCCCTTCGGGGCGCGGCTGCGCCGCGCCATGGACACCCGTGGGCCGCTCTGCGTGGGCATCGACCCCCACAGCTCGCTGCTGCACGCCTGGGGCCTGAGCGACGACGTCGCGGGCCTGACGGCCTTCACACGGACGGTCGTCGAGGCGCTGGCCGACCGGGTCGCCGTACTGAAGCCGCAGTCGGCGTTCTTCGAGCGGTTCGGCTCGCGCGGTGTCGCCGTCCTGGAGAAGGCGGTCGCCGAGGCGCGGGCCGCCGGGGCGCTCGTCCTGATGGACGCCAAGCGCGGCGACATCGGCTCCACCATGGCCGCGTACGCCGAGACGTACCTCGACAAGGACAGCCCCCTCTTCTCGGACGCCGTCACGGTCTCGCCGTACCTCGGCTTCGGCTCGCTGCGCCCCGCCCTGGACGCGGCGCGCGTCAGCGGCTCCGGTCTCTTCGTGCTCGCGCTCACCTCCAACCCGGAGGGCGCCGAGGTCCAGCGGGCCACCACCGCGGGCGGTTCCCCGGTCGCGCAGATGATGCTCGACCACGCCGCCGCGGAGAACGCCGGGGTGACGCCGCTCGGTTCGGTCGGCGCCGTCGTCGGGGCGACCCTCGGCGAGGCTGGGGTCGATCTCGCGATCAACGGTCCGCTCCTCGCCCCCGGCATCGGGGCGCAGGGCGCCACCCCCGCGGATCTTCCAGGGGTGTTCGGGGCGGCCGTCGGCAATGTGGTGCCGAGCGTGAGCCGCGGCGTACTCCGTCATGGTCCGGACGTTTACGCCCTGCGTGCGGCGGCCGAGCGGTTCAGCGACGAGGTCCGCACGGCGGTTGGGGGCGCCGTCGAGGGCGCGGACGGAGTGCGCTGACGCGGATTCGAGCAGAAAAGCGGGTTGTTTTGCCTGGAATGTCCTGGTCGAGCGATGCTGACCAGGACTTTTCGGCTGTTCTCGCTGACGAGAGCGGTCTTCAACGCTAGTCTCCGTCGAGAGCCAACGCGCGGAAGCATCGCTCGTTGCTCGCCCTGGTGTGGGGCGACCCAGTTCCTCACCGGTCCGTATCCGACAGTTCGACATCCGAGGTGACGTAGGCGTGGCTCTTCCGCCCCTTACCCCTGAACAGCGCGCAGCCGCGCTCGAAAAGGCCGCCGCGGCTCGCCGGGAGCGGGCCGAGGTCAAGAATCGACTCAAGCACTCCGGCGCTTCCCTCCACGACGTCATCAAGACGGGCCAGGAGAACGACGTCATCGGGAAGATGAAGGTCTCCGCCCTGCTTGAATCACTGCCCGGCGTGGGCAAGGTCCGCGCCAAGCAGATCATGGAGCGGCTCGGCATCTCCGAGAGCCGGCGTGTGCGGGGTCTCGGCTCCAACCAGATCGCATCGCTCGAACGCGAGTTCGGCGGCGGTGCCGCCTGACGTTCTCGGGCACTCCCGGGAACCTGGATAATCGCTGCATGGCACCAGAGGCACGACCGCGGCTGACCGTGCTCTCCGGCCCCTCGGGGGTCGGTAAGAGCACGGTCGTCGCCCATATGCGCAAGGTCCACCCCGAGGTATGGCTCTCGGTGTCGGCCACCACCAGAAAACCGCGTCCCGGCGAACGCCACGGCGTCCAGTACTTCTTCGTCGGCGACGAGGAGTTCGACAAGCTGGTCGCCAACGGCGAGCTGCTGGAATGGGCGGAGTTCGCGGGCAACCGCTACGGCACGCCGCGTCGCGCGGTGCTCGAACGCCTGGAGGCGGGCGAGCCCGTGCTCCTGGAGATCGATCTCCAGGGCGCGCGGCAGGTCAAGGACTCGATGCCGGACTCACAACTGGTCTTCCTGGCGCCGCCGAGCTGGGACGAGCTGGTCCGCCGGCTGACCGGCCGGGGCACCGAGTCGCCCGAGGTGATCGAGCGCCGGCTGGAGGCCGCGAAGGTGGAGCTGGCCGCCGAGCCGGAGTTCGACATCTGCCTGGTGAACACCTCCGTCGAGGACGTGGCGCGCGAGCTGCTAGCCTTGATGGCAGTTGCCTGACCTCTGTCTGCTTTCGCGCAGCCGTCGGTAGCACCCGGTATTTCCTGTATTTCCCTGATTTATCTTCGGAAGGCAAGAGAGTGTCCTCTTCCATTTCCACGCCCGAGGGCATCATCAACCCGCCGATCGACGAGCTGCTCGAGGCCACGGACTCGAAGTACAGCCTCGTGATCTACGCGGCCAAGCGCGCGCGTCAGATCAACGCGTACTACTCGCAGCTCGGCGAGGGCCTGCTCGAGTACGTCGGTCCGCTGGTGGACACGCACGTGCACGAGAAGCCGCTCTCGATCGCCCTGCGTGAGATCAACGCGGGTCTGCTGACGTCCGAGGCCATCGACGGCCCGGCGCAGTAACGGCGACACCTCACGGCGACAGTTCTTGTTCCCACAGGCCCGGCAGCGCGACTGCCGGGCCTGTGGTGTGTCATGGGGGAGACGAATCCATCCGAACGCGGGGAGACACGGTGGACCAGGCGGACCAGGCGGAGCGGTCGGGGCGGGCGGCGGGCGGCGGGCGGCCCAAGGTCGTCCTGGGGGTGAGCGGCGGGATCGCCGCGTACAAGGCGTGCGAGCTGCTGCGCCGGCTCACCGAGTCGGGCCATGAGGTACGGGTCGTACCGACCGCCGCCTCCCTGCACTTCGTCGGCGCGGCGACCTGGGCGGCGCTCTCCGGCCAACCCGTCTCCACGGAGGTCTGGTCGGACGTCCACGAGGTGCCCCACGTGCGCATCGGCCAGTCCGCCGACCTCGTCGTCGTCGCCCCCGCCACCGCCGACCTGCTCGCCAAGGCCGCCCACGGCCAGGCGGACGACCTGCTGACCAACACGCTGCTCACGGCGCGCTGCCCGGTGGTCTTCGCGCCGGCCATGCACACCGAGATGTGGGAGCACCCCGCCACCCGGGCGAACGTCGCGACCCTCCGCGAGCGCGGAGCCGTCGTCATCGAGCCCGCCGTCGGCCGGCTGACCGGCGTCGACACCGGCAAGGGGCGGCTGCCCGACCCCGACGCGATCTTCGAGGTCTGCCGCCGCATCCTGGCGCGCGGCGTGACCGCGCCCGACCTGGCCGGCCGTCACGTCGTCGTCTCCGCCGGCGGCACACGTGAGCCGCTCGACCCCGTGCGCTTCCTCGGCAACCGCTCCTCCGGCAAGCAGGGGTACGCCCTGGCCCGTACGGCGGCGGCCCGCGGCGCCCGCGTCACCCTCATCGAGGCCAACACCGGGCTGCCCGACCCGGCCGGCGTCGACGTGGTGCGCATCGGCACCGCCGTACAACTGCGCGAGGCCGTCCTGAAGGCGGCCGCCGACGCCGACGCCGTGGTGATGGCCGCGGCCGTGGCCGATTTCCGCCCCGCCGACTACGCCGCGGGCAAGATCAAGAAGAAGGAGGGCGAGGAGCCGGCGCCCGTCGTGCTCGTCCGCAACCCGGACATCCTCGCGGAGATCGGCGCGGAGCGGGCCAGGCCGGGCCAGGTGATCGTCGGATTCGCCGCCGAGACGGACGACGTGCTGGCCAACGGCCGGGCGAAGCTCCGCCGCAAGGGCTGCGATCTGCTGGTCGTCAACGAGGTGGGGGAGCGCAAGACCTTCGGCGCGGAGGAGAACGAGGCAGTGATCCTCGCCGCGGACGGCGGCGAGACACCGGTCCCGTACGGTCCCAAGGAGGCGCTCTCCGACACCGTCTGGGACCTCGTCGTACCCCTGCTCGGCCCCGCGTAGACGAACGGGAAGTTAATTCTTCGTTCGCTCCTCCGGGTGGATAAAAACGGCTCAAACCAGCTGTTCCGGGGCCGGATCGGGGACGATCGTCGTATCGCAGGACGGAGTGACACCCCCAACTCCACTCCCACAGTCCGAGACGTCTGGACCTTCTGCGCCCTCGGCCGGATAAACTGGCCGAGGAACGACGCGGGGCGCAGCTCCTCGGTCGTTCCACCAAGGATCTAGCCAGCAGCCGCTGCAACCCCAGGGAGCGATGTGTCGCGCCGTCTGTTCACTTCGGAGTCTGTGACCGAAGGTCACCCTGACAAGATCGCTGACCAGATCAGCGACACCATTCTCGACGCGCTCCTGAGGGAGGACCCCACCTCACGGGTGGCGGTCGAGACCCTGATCACCACCGGCCTGGTGCACGTGGCCGGCGAGGTGACCACCAAGGCATACGCGCCCATCGCGAAGCTCGTCCGCGACAAGGTGCTCGAAATCGGCTACGACTCCTCGAAGAAGGGCTTCGACGGCGCCTCCTGCGGCGTCTCGGTGTCCATCGGCGCACAGTCCCCCGACATCGCCCAGGGCGTCGACACCGCCTACGAGAAGCGGGTCGGAGGCGAGGACGACGAGCTCGACAAGCAGGGCGCCGGCGACCAGGGGCTGATGTTCGGCTACGCGTGCGACGAGACGCCCGAGCTGATGCCGCTCCCGATCCACCTCGCGCACCGGCTCTCGCGCCGGCTGTCCGAGGTCCGCAAGAACGGGACCATTCCGTACCTGCGCCCCGACGGCAAGACCCAGGTCACCATCGAGTACGACGGCGACAAGGCCGTCCGTCTCGACACGGTCGTCGTCTCCTCGCAGCACGCGTCGGACATCGACCTGGACTCGCTCCTGGCACCCGACATCCGCGAGTTCGTCGTCGAGCACGTGATCAAGCAGCTCCTCGAGGACGGCATCAAGCTGGAGACCGAGGGCTACCGCCTGCTGGTCAACCCCACGGGCCGCTTCGAGATCGGCGGCCCCATGGGTGACGCCGGCCTCACCGGCCGCAAGATCATCATCGACACCTACGGCGGCATGGCCCGCCACGGCGGCGGCGCCTTCTCCGGCAAGGACCCCTCCAAGGTGGACCGCTCGGCGGCCTACGCGATGCGCTGGGTCGCGAAGAACGTGGTGGCCGCCGGCCTCGCCTCGCGCTGCGAGGTCCAGGTCGCGTACGCGATCGGCAAGGCCGAGCCGGTGGGCCTGTTCATCGAGACCTTCGGCACGGCCTCGGTCGACGTCGAGAAGATCGAACAGGCCATCGCCTCGGTCTTCGACCTCCGCCCGGCCGCGATCATCCGCGACCTGGACCTGCTCCGCCCGATCTACGCCCAGACGGCGGCCTACGGCCACTTCGGCCGCGAGGAGCCGGACTTCACCTGGGAGCGCACGGACCGCGTGGACGCGCTGCGCGCGGCGGCCGGTCTGTAAGGAGTACGACGCACGTCGAGGGGCGGGTCCCGGACACCACTGGTGTCCGGGACCCGCCCCCTCGACGTGTCCGGGGCAAGATCCGGCGGCGCGCCGCGGTGTCAGTGGTGTCTGGTAAGAATTTGGCTGTGAGCAGCGACGACGAGCAGGCCGAGGAGTCCGCCGGGGGCGGTGGGCCGGAGCAGCTCGCGTTCATTCGGGAGACCGTGCGGGCCGCCAAGGTGCCGCGCGCCAAGCCGCGGACGTGGCGGGGGGCGCCGTTGGCGGGGGAGTTGCCCGTCGCGCGGGTCGTCGTGAACAAAGGGGTGCTGCATCTCGACCAGTTCTTCGACTACGCCGTGCCCGAGGAGCTGGACGAGGCCGCCCAGCCGGGAGTGCGGGTGCGGGTGCGGTTCGGGGCCGGGGCGCATCAGGTGCGGGGTGGCCGGCGGGAGGGCGGGCGGCTGATCGACGGGTTCGTCGTCGAGCGGCTGGCCGAGTCCGACTACGCAGGGCCGCTCGCCGCGCTGGCCGGTGTGGTGTCGCCGGAGCCGGTGCTCGGCGCCGAACTGCTGGGGCTCGCGCGGGCCGTCGCCGACCGTTACGCGGGCAGCCTCGCCGACGTACTGCAACTGGCGGTGCCCCCGCGCAACGCGCGCGCGGAGGCCAAACCCTCACCCGAACCGCTGCCCGCGCCGGAGAGGCCGGATATCGGCACCTGGGAGCGGTACGCGAAGGGCCCGGCCTTCCTGGACGCGCTCGCCGACGGCGGCGCCCCACGCGCGGTGTGGACCGCGCTGCCCGGACCGCACTGGGCCGACGAACTGGCGCGGGCCGTCGCGGCGACGCTCGCCTCGGACCGGGGCGCGCTCGTCGTCGTGCCGGACGGCCGGGTCGCGGCGCGCGTCGACACCGCGCTCACGGCCCTGCTCGGCGAGGGGCACCACGCGCTGCTCACCGCCGAGACGGGGCCACAGAAGAGGTACGGCCAGTGGCTCGCCGTCCGGCGCGGCGCGGTGCGGGCCGTCGTGGGGACCCGCGCGGCCATGTTCGCTCCCGTACGGGACCTCGGGCTCGTCGCCATCTGGGACGACGGCGACTCCAGCCACAGCGAACAGCACGCGCCGCTGCCGCACGCCCGCGAGGTCCTGCTGCTGCGCGCCGCGCACGACAAGTGCGCCTTCCTGCTGGGCAGTACGGGCTGCACCGTGGAGGCGGCCCAACTGGTCGAGACGGGCTGGGCGCTGCCCATGACGGCCGACCGGGAGCGGTTCCGTACGGCCGCGCCCCTGGTGCGGACCGTCGGGGACGGCGAGCTGGCGCGTGACGAGGCCGCGCGCGCGGCCCGGCTGCCGAGCCTCGCCTGGCAGGCCGTCAGGGACGGACTCAAGACCGGCCCGGTCCTCGTGCAGGTGCCCCGGCGCGGCTATGTGCCCCGGCTCGGCTGCGAGCGGTGCCGTACGCCCGCCCGCTGCCGCCACTGCGCGGGGCCCCTGGAGGCACCCGAGCAGCGGGAGTTGCACTGCGCGTGGTGCGGGCGCGGCGAGCCCGCCTGGCGCTGTACGGAGTGCGGCGGTACGCGGCTGCGCGCCAGTGTCGTGGGGGCGCGGCGTACGGCGGAGGAGCTGGGCCGGGCCTTCCCCGCGGTCCCGGTGCGTACGTCGGGCCGCGACCACATCCTCGACACCGTGCCCGGCCGCCCCGCACTGGTGGTGAGCACACCCGGCGCCGAGCCCGTCGCCGAAGGCGGCTACGCGGCGGCACTGCTCCTCGACGGCTGGGCGATGCTCGGCCGACCGGATCTGAGGGCGGGGGAGGAGGCGCTACGGCGCTGGCTGCACGCCGCCTCGCTGGTCCGGGGCCAGGCGGACGGCGGCACGGTCGTGGTCGTCGCCGAGCCGACGCTCCGGCCCGTGCAGGCGCTCGTACGGTGGGACCCCGTCGGCCACGCCCAGCGCGAGCTGGCCGAGCGGGCGGAGCTGGGCTTTCCGCCGGTGTCCCGGATGGCGGCGGTGACCGGCCGGCCCGACGCGGTGGCCGCGTTCCTGACCGCCGCCGAACTGCCGCCCGACGCCGAGGTCCTGGGACCCGTACCGCTGCCGGTCACCGACCCGGCCCGGCCCCGCAGGACCGGCGACCCGCCGCCGGGCGAGATGTGGGAGCGCGCGCTGCTGCGGGTGCCGCCGGGAAGCGGCGCGGCGCTGGCGGCGGCCCTGAAGTCGGCGCAGGCGAACCGGCTGGCACGAGGCGGCGGCGACCCGGTAAGGATCCGGATCGATCCCCCCGACATCGGCTGAGGGGCCGGGGGATCCGCCCCCGGGCACGGGACGCCGGAACCGCCGCCTGCGCGGCGGACCCGGCGCGTCCGGCCCGTCGGGGGCGGTCAGCCGTTGCGCGGACCGGGGAACGCCCCCGGACGCGCCTCCTCGCGGACCGGCTGCGCCGCCACCGTCGGCTGCGGTGGCATCGACCGGGCCGCCGGCACGGCCGGGACGACGCCCTGCACCGGGACCGGGGGACGGGCCTGCGTGGCGTCCTGCGGGCGGTCCGCCTCGGCGGCGGCCGCCTGCTGCGCCGCCCGCCGCGTACCGTAACGGCGGTGCACCGCCTGCTTGGTGACACCGAGCGCCGAGCCGACGGCGTCCCACGAGAAGCCCAGCGAGCGATCGAAGTCCACGGCCGCCGTCACCAGGCTTTCGACACTGTCCCGCAGCTCCTGCGCGAGACGGACGGTCGGGGCTGGCGCCCGGCCGTAGACGACGAAGCCCGTGGAGGGGCCCGAACGGCGCGGGCGGTAGACGTTGCCCAACTGGGCTGTGAGAGTGCGCAGTGCGTCCACCTGCCGGCGGACGCGCTCGATGTCCCGCACCAACAGGTGCAGATTTGCCCGGGCTTGTGCGTCGTGGGTTGCGTGGTCGGCCATGAACAAGCCTCTCGAACCGGCGTTGAAACGGATCGGGCCGCACCGGGCGGCCCGTTTGTGGTCAATCTCCCTTGACAACGCGCCACCGCCCGTTGTGGTCACGCTGCGGGGGCGTATGCGCATATGCGCGGGGCGCGCGGGCTCCCGTACGCCCCCCGCCCGCCAGGTCGGACGGACCCGGAGCGGGCCCATAGACTGGTGCGCTGTCCGTCCCCGACCGCACCGGTACCCGCCGCCCACCCGGCCCCGACGGACTCCGAGCCGCACGAGAGAGCGAGGAAGTCCCGCAGTGAAGCTCGTCTTCGCAGGCACCCCCGAGGTCGCCGTACCCGCCCTGGACGCACTGATCGCCTCCGACCGGCACGAGGTCGCCGCCGTCGTCACCCGCCCCGACGCGCCCTCCGGCCGGGGCCGCAGGCTCGTCGCCAGCCCCGTGGCGCAGCGCGCCGAAGAGGCGGGTATCGAGATCCTCCGGCCCGCCAGGCCGCGCGACGAGGCGTTCCTGACCCGGCTGCGGGAGATCGCGCCGGACTGCTGCCCCGTCGTCGCCTACGGCGCGCTCCTGCCCCGCGTCGCGCTCGACGTCCCCGCCCACGGCTGGGTGAATCTGCACTTCTCGCTGCTCCCCGCGTGGCGCGGCGCCGCCCCCGTGCAGCACGCGGTCATGGCCGGGGACGAGACGACCGGCGCCGCCACCTTCCTCATCGAGGAAGGGCTGGACTCCGGACCGGTGTACGGCGTGATCACCGAGGACGTACGGCCCACCGACACCAGCGGCGACCTGCTGACCCGGCTCGCCTTCGCCGGCGCCGGGCTGCTCGCCGCGACCATGGACGGCATCGAGGACGGCACGCTCAAGGCCGTACCGCAGCCCGCCGACGGCATCACGCTCGCCCCCAAGCTCACCGTGGACGACGCGCGGGTCGACTGGACGGCGCCGGCGCTGCGCGTCGACCGAGTCGTACGCGGCTGCACCCCCGCGCCCGGCGCCTGGACCGTCTTCCGCGGCGAACGCCTCAAGCTGATCCAGCTCGCGCCGGCGACCGACCGCACCGATCTGGCCCCCGGGGAGGCCGCCGTCGGCAAGAACTCCGTGCACATCGGCACCGGCTCGTACGCCGTAGAACTCCTCTGGGTCCAGCCGCAGGGCAAGAAGCCGATGAAGGCCGCCGACTGGGCGCGCGGCGTGCGGATCGCCCCCGGTGAGCGGCTCGACGCGGCCGACGGGGCCGCCGACGTACGCTGAAGTGTTCGACCGTCCGGAAGCAGCATCCACGACCTTCACGCGTAGAACCTTTGCGGAGCACCTTTGAACGAGCAGGCCCGTCGCCGTCCCTCCAAGTCGACCTACCGCCGTCCCAAGAAGGATCCCGTGCGGATCCTCGCCTTCGAGGCACTGCGGGCCGTCGACGAACGCGCCGCCTACGCCAACCTCGTCCTCCCACCCCTTCTCAAGAAGGCGAGGGAGGCGGGCGACTTCGACACCCGTGACGCGGCGCTCGCGACGGAGCTGGTCTACGGCACGCTCCGCCGCCAGGGCACGTACGACGCGATCATCTCCGCCTGTATCGACCGGCCGCTGAAGCAGGTCGATCCGCCCGTGCTCGACGTACTCGCCCTCGGCGCGCACCAGTTGCTCGGCACCCGCATCCCCACCCACGCCGCCGTGTCGGCGAGCGTGGAGCTGGCGCGCGTCGTGCTCGGCGACGGGCGCGCCAAGTTCGTCAACGCCGTCCTGCGGAAGATCTCCAAGGAAGACCTCGACACCTGGCTGGAGCGCGTCGCACCGCCGTACGACGAGGACGCCGAGGACCATCTCGCCGTCGTCCACTCGCACCCCCGCTGGGTCGTCTCCGCGCTCTGGGACGCGCTCGGCGGCGGCAGGGCCGGCATCGAGGACCTGCTCGAAGCGGACAACGAACGCCCCGAGGTGACGCTCGTCGCGCGCCCAGGACGGATCTCCGCCGACGAACTGCTCGACACGCTGGACGAGGACTCCGGACTGCCGGGACGTTGGTCCCCGTACGCGGTCCGGCTCGCCGAGGGCGGCGAACCGGGCGCCATCGACGCCGTACGCGAGGGGCGCGCCGGAGTCCAGGACGAGGGCAGCCAGCTCGTCGCCGTGGCGCTCGCCAACGCGCCGCTGGACGGGACCGACACGCGGTGGCTCGACGGCTGCGCGGGCCCCGGCGGCAAGGCGGCGCTGCTCGCCGCGCTGGCCGCCGAGCGCGGCGCGTGGCTGCTCGCCTCCGAGAAGCAGCCGCACCGTGCGCGTCTCGTGGAGCGCGCGCTCGCGGGCAACCCCGGCCCGTACCAGGTGATCACCGCCGACGGCACCCGCCCACCGTGGCGCCCCGGCGTCTTCGACCGCGTCCTGGTCGACGTCCCGTGCACCGGCCTCGGCGCCCTGCGCCGCCGCCCTGAGGCCCGCTGGCGCCGGCGCCCCGAGGACCTGGAGGGCTTCGCACCGCTCCAGCGGGGACTGCTCCGCGAGGCGCTGAAGGCCGTACGCGTGGGCGGGGTCGTCGGCTACGCCACGTGCTCCCCGCACCTCGCCGAGACACGCACCGTCGTGGAGGACGTACTGAAGGGCAAGGGCGGCCCGGCCGTCGAGGCCGAGTGGGTCGACGCCCGGCCGCTGATGCCCGGCGTCCCGGCACTGGGTGACGGACCGGACGTCCAGCTGTGGCCGCACGTGCACGGCACGGACGCGATGTATCTGGCGCTGCTGCGGCGTACGGGCTGAGGGGGCCGAAGGCCCCCGACCCGGCGGCATCACCGATTCAGCGGGGCCTGGATGCTGTAGACGTCGCCGACCCGCAGATCGTCCGGCGTGCTGTACTCGCCGTAGGTGCCTATGACGGAGACGGCCACCCGTGAGTCGGGCTGCCAGAAGGTACGGAAGTACGGGGCGTTCGCCGGGATTTCAGGGATCTCCAGCAGGGGGACGCCGCGCCGTTCCAGCAGGCGGCGCAGCTTGGCGAACCGCAGCCTGGGGGTGAACCGTCCGTACCGGGCGCGGAGTTCGTCGTTGACGAGGGTGCGGTCCCGGTACGCGAGCCTGTGCACCTGCAAGGTGAAGTGGTGGCCCGACCACGGGTGGTCGGGCGAATCGCGGTCCCAGAAGAACTCGGCGAGACCGTAGTCACGCCACATGGCACCGTCGCCGAAGGCGTTCTCGGCGAAGCGTGAGCCCAGGACCGCGGTGACGCGGTCGGGCGAGTCCGTGGGGCGCGCGCCCAGCACGGTGCCGGTGGTGACGGCGTCCACGTAGAACGCCAGGGAGTACGGAGTCAACTGCCGGTCCTCGACCCGGTGTCGGACCTGCTCGCCGTGCGTACCGACGAGGCGCGCACCAGCAGTCGCGCCGGGACGATCACGGGCGGCGGGGTGTGGCCCGGCCTTTCGATCAGCTCCACCAGCGCGGTGACGGCCGCCGCCATCGCGGCGTCCGGGACGAGCGACACCGTCGACACCGGCGGGGTCGTCGTCGCGTACGCCGGGTCCTCGCTGGCGCAGACGAGCAGCAGATCACCCGGTACGGAGAGGCCACGCCGCGCGGCGGCGGCGAGCGCGCGCCTGCCGCAGGGGTTGTAGATGCCGTAGAGCGCGTCGGGGCGCCGCTCGCCGGACAGCAGCGGGTCCAGGGCCCTGCCCTCGTCGTCCCCGGGGATCAGCGGGACGACGTACGGCTCGGTCCCGTGTTCGGCGCACCAGTTCCGGTAGGCCGCCAGGCAGCTCAGGGTGTAGTGCTCCTCGCCGGGGCCCGCCATGAGCGCGATCCGGCGCGCGCCCTGGGAGGCGAGGTGGTCGAGGACCGTACGGGTGGTGGCGTCGTGGTCGTTGTCCACCCAGGCTTCTCCCGGGCGTGGTTCGGCGGGGCGGCCGTCGAAGGCGAGCGGGAGTCCGCGCTCCCGGAGGATCCGTACGACCGGGTCCCCGGCGGGGCTGTCCAGGAGCAGCGCCCCGGCCAGCGCGACCGTCCGCCAGCTCGCCTCGTCGGGGGCGGCGGGCAGCGCGGTCAGCGCGTAGCCGCGCGCGTGTGCCGCGACGGTGGCGGCGTTGATGGCCTGGGCGAAGTAGGGGACACCGGCGAAGTTCCACCGGTGCGCGCCGTAGGTGGTGACCGCGAGGCCGAGAACCCTGGGCGCGGGGCCTCCCGCGCCGCCGTAGCCCAGGGAGGCGGCGACGGTACGCACCCGGACACGGGTGGAGTCGGCCAGCCGCCCGGTGCCGTTCAGCGCGTTGGACACCGTGGCGGTGGACACCTCGGCGGCGCGGGCGACATCTGCGATTGTCACGGGGGACACGGGTGGCAGCCTACGGAATCCGTCGCCGACAGGGGAGTACTCGGACGATATCGACAGTCGTAGCCCGCTGGTGATTACGGAATTAATCACGGACCGTGCTCCCCAACCAACCAGCCAGCCGCCCATACGTGTGCCGTACCCCGTTCCGTATCCGAGCCGTATCTGTAAGGCCCGCCCCTCGCACACCCTCCTACCTCCTGGAGCTGCCATGAGTCCCGACCTTTCCCGGCGCCGGCTGCTCGCCGCCGGTGCCGCGGGCGCCGCGGGCGCCGCCGCCGCCATCACCGCACCGGCTGTCGCCAACGCCGCCACCCCCGCCTCGCGGGCGTCCGCGCGCAGGTCGCCCGCGCTGATCGTGCACAACGCCGCGGTGCTGACCGGCGCGAAGCACTCCTCCCGGTTCGCCCCGCGCCCCACGGCCGTCGCGGTCGGCCGGGACGGCAAGGTGATCGCGACCGGCCCCTCCTCGTTGATACGCCGTCTCGCCGGGCGGGACACCGACGTCGTCGACGCGCGCGGCGGGACGGTGATGAGCGGCTTCGTCGACGCCCACGCCCACCCGAGGGGCGCCGGCGCCAGGTCCCTCAGCCCCAGCCTCGACAACGCCACTTACACGGTCGCCGAGTTCCAGGAGACCCTGCGCGGCTTCCTCACCGACAGCGCGGCCCAGGAGCCGGACGGCTGGCTCGTGGTGGAGGACTGGAACCCCGTCGGGCTGCCCTCGGGCACCGAGACCCACCACCGCGTCCTCGACGCGCTGCCCACCCGCCGCCCGATCGCCCTCTTCGGCAGCGACGGTCACAACCTCTGGGCCAACCAGCGGGCCCTGGACCTCGCGAACATCACCACGTCCACACCCGATCCGGCGGGCGGCGAGATCGTCCACGGCGCCGACGGCACACCCACCGGTCTGTTCAAGGACACCGCGCAGGGCCTGATCGAGAAGCTGATCCCCGGGCCCACCGAGGCCGTGCTGCTCGACGCCGTCGCCAAGGCGCTCGGCCGGGCCGCCGCCAACGGCATCACCACGTTCATGGACGCCTCCGTCGATGCCGACGGACTGGGCACGTACGCGAGTCTCGCCCGCGACGGGCGGCTGCTCCAGCGGATCGTCCCCGCCCTGCTGCTGAGCGGCGAACAGGCCAAGGATCCGGCGGCCTCACTCGCGTATCTGCGCGGACTGCGCGCGCGGTACGACGGGATACCGGGCCTGCGCTTCGGCACGGTCAAGGTGTTCCTGGACGGGGTGATCGAATACCCGGCACAGACGGCCGCCCTGCTCAGCCCGTATCTCGACGCGAACGGCCGGCCCACCGACAACCGCGGTGACCTCTACGTCACGGCGGCCGACTACGGGCGGCTCGCGACCGCGCTCGACCGCTCGGGCTGGCAACTGCACGCGCACGCCATCGGCGACCGCGCCGTACGCACGGCGCTGGACGGCTACCAGGCGGCGATCCGGGCCAACGGACGGCGCGGTAACCGGCACACCGTCGCGCACCTCCAGCTCGTCCACCCCGCCGACCTGCGGCGCTTCGCCCAGCTCGACGTCGTGGCCTGCATGCAGTTGCAGTGGGCGATGCGGGACGTCTGGACGATGGAGTCGCTGCTGCCGTACATCGGTGCGCAGCGGCACCGCCTCCAGTACCCCGCGCGCAGTCTGGAGCGGGCCGGAGCGGCCCTGGCCGGCGGCTCCGACTGGCCGGTCGACGCGCTGGACAGCTGGAACCAGGTGCGTACGGCCGTGGACCGGACCGGGAACGTCGCCACGCAAGGGGCGCTCTACCCGGAACTGGAGGGCCTCAGCCGGGCCTCGGCCCTGCGCATGCACACGTCGGGGTCGGCCTTCCAGCTCCGCATGGATCACCTCACCGGCTCACTGACCCCGGGCAGGGCCGCGGACCTGGTGGTCCTGGACCGCGATGTCGAGCGGGTGCCCGTGAAGGAGCTGAGCGAGACGGAGGTACGGCTGACGCTGGTCGGCGGCAAGCCGGTGTACGAGGCGGGTTCGGCGGCCGGAAAGGCCGCCCGGCCCCTCCGGAGCGCCGCGCGCCCCGCCTCGATGGCACAGGTCCACGGCAACCGGCACGCGGCCTGCGGCTGCGGCACGGGGAGCCGGGACCGGTCGGTCTGACCTGCGCCGGCCGCAGCCCTTGCCGGTCCGGGGACTGCCGGCCCAGTCCTTGCCGGTCTGACCTGCGCCGGCCGCAGCTCCTGCCGGTCTGACCTGCGCCGGCCGCAGCTCCTGCCGGTCCGGGGGCTGCCCGCCCAGCCCCTGCCCGCCCAGGGGCTGCGGCCGGGCGGGGTGGGGCAGGGCGCCACGGTCGCGGTGGTCCGCGTGCCGGGCGGTGCCTGACAAATGCAGCCCGGCGCCCGCGCCCGCCCCCGTGGCCCTTCGGGCACGAGGGGCGCCTCCCGCGTTGTCGTCAGCCGCCCACGTACCGCCCGGCCGTCGACAACGCCGACACCTTCCGCCGTGCGATCGCGCACACGAAGGAGACACCAGCCGCTCCGCGGGACGCGCGCCCGCCCTCCGGGCGGCGGACGGCGCTATTCGTCAGACACGTCCCCGCCGCGCCCCGCCTCCCCGTCCACCGCCCGCTCGCGACCCGGTCCGGCCGCGTACGCCAGCGGAGGCGCGATCGCCTGGGCATCCGCCCGTTGTTCGACCCACAGCGCGATGAACAGTGCGGCGGTGGCCTCCACGAGCCCCGCCCGGTCGAGACCGCCGCCGTTCAGGGGCTCGCAGCCCGCGTCGCGTACCAACTCCCGTACGCGCGCCAGGGCTTCCTCGTCGTCCCCGCAGATCGGAACGGCCAGCGGCCGCCCGTCGAATACGGGTGGCCGCATGCGCCACACGTCCTCGTGGCAGAGGTTGAACGCCTTGACGACCTGCGCTTCCGGCGCCGCCGCGGCGATCTGCTGCGCGCCCGAGCGGCCCCCGTCCGTCAGCAGCCGAAAGCCCTCGCCGAGCGGGTTGGTGCAGTCGAGCAGCACCGTGCCCGTCAGCTCCGTCCGCAGCTGCCGTACCGCGTCCGTCACCACGCCGAACGGCAGCGCGGCCAGTACGACCTGGCCGAACTCGGCCGCCGCACGCAGGCCGGCGGGCTTCGCACCCTCCCCGATACGGCTCGCCAGCCGCTCCGCCTTGGCCAAGTCCCGTCCGCCGATGACCACTTCGTGGCCCGCCCGCGCCCAGTGGGTGGCCAGCGCGTCCGCCATGTTGCCCGTCCCCAGCACGCCGATTCTCATCGCATGTTCCCTTCCACGCCTCGCTCCGGCGACGGCCGTTCCTGACCGTCCCGAACGACGCTAGGCGGCCCGTCGGGCACCATTCGGTAGGTGACCGCAGACATCCTTCTCGCCGACTGCCGAGCCCGCCTCGCCTTCGACCTGCTCTCGAACACGTGGAACGCCGTGGTGCTCTGGGCACTCCGTGACGGTCCCCGGCGCCCCGTCGAACTGCGCGAGCGCATCGGGGGCATCAGCTCCAAGGTCCTCACCGAGACGCTGCGGCGCCTGCGGTTCAACGGACTGGTGGAGCGGCACGCGCATCCGGGCGCACCACCACGGGTCGAGTACCGACTGACCGATCTGGGACGGAGCTTGCTGACACCCATCGATATCTTCGGCGCGTGGGCCTTCGAGCACGGCGACGAGGTCATGGCCGCTCAGGAAGCGGATCAGCGAGCAGCGGAAGGTGCCCAGGACTGAGAGCCGTCGGACCCGGCGACATCGCGACGATCGACATCGCGACGACCGAAATCGCGACGACCGAAATCACGCGGATCGAAATCACGCGGATCGAGCGCGGGGACGAAAATCGCGAGGATTACGAGGATTGCGCGGACTGTTCCCGTCCCCCCGGCCCGATGACGCGCATCGCGGCGGGGAAGTCGGCCGGAGCATGGCAGGCTTGGCACATGGCTCAGATCAACCCCAGCATCCTGTCCGCCGATTTCGCCCGTCTGGCCGAGGAGGCGAAAGCCGCCGAAGGCGCCGACTGGCTCCACGTCGATGTCATGGACAACCACTTCGTGCCCAATCTGACCCTCGGCGTGCCGGTGGTCGAAGCGCTCGCCCGCGCGACGGAGACCCCGCTGGACTGCCATCTGATGATCGAGGCGCCCGACCGCTGGGCACCGCAGTTCGTCGAGGCGGGAGCCGGCTCGGTCACCTTCCACGCGGAGGCGGCGGCGGCCCCCGTACGGCTGGCGCGCGAGATCCGCGCCAAGGGCGCGCGCGCCTCGATGGCGCTGAAGCCCGCGACCCCCGTCGAGCCGTACGAGGACCTGCTCCCCGAACTCGACATGCTGCTGATCATGACCGTGGAGCCGGGCTTCGGCGGCCAGGCGTTCCTGGACATCATGCTGCCCAAGATCCGGCGCACCAGGGAGCTGATCTCCAAGCACGGCCTTGAGCTGTGGCTCCAGGTCGACGGGGGTGTCTCCGCCGAGACCATCGAACGGTGCGCCGAGGCGGGCGCCGACGTCTTCGTCGCGGGATCGGCGGTGTACGGGACGGACGACCCGGCCGCCGCCGTACGGATGCTGCGCCACCAGGCCGACGAGGCGATCGCCTCGGCCGGCTGGGCCTGCGCCCACTGAGGCGCAACACCACGCGGCCACCGGGCCACGGCTTCATGAACGCCGCCCAACCGGGCTGATCAAGGACCGCCGAATCTGACAGGATGAGAGCGCGTCCAGAGTGTGAACAGCAGTGAGGAGATCGCGGTGTCTGGTATGTCGGCGGGTCGCCCGGCCCTGCGCATGGGACCCGCGGAATTGGTGCAGGCCGCGGCGATGGCCCGCCGCTTCTACCTGGAGGGCAAGTCCAAGATCCAGATCGCCGAGGAGTTCGGCGTGAGCCGCTTCAAGGTGGCCCGGGTCCTGGAGACCGCGCTCGAACGGGACCTCGTGCGGATCGAGATCCGCGTCCCCTCCGAGCTGGACGCCGAGCGTTCCGACGCCCTGCGCGCCCGGTACGGCCTGCGGCACGCCGTCGTCGTGGAGTCGCCCGCCGAGGCGGCCGACGAGTCGCCCGACCCCGAGAACCTCGGCGAGGTCGCCGCCGACCTTCTGGGCGAGCTGGTCGTCGAGGGCGACGTCCTCGGACTCGCTTGGGGCCGCTCCACCATCCATATGGCCGCCGCCCTCGACCGTCTGCCGCCCTGCACCGTCGTCCAGCTGACCGGTGTGTACGACGCGGGCACCGCCGAGCGCGGCTCCGTCGAGGCCGTACGGCGCGCCGCCCAGGTCTCCGGCGGCGAGGCCCACCCGATCTACGCCCCGATGCTGCTGCCCGACCCGGCGACGGCCGCCGCGCTCCGCGCACAGCCCGGTATCGCCCGCGCCTTCGAGTACTTCGACAAGGTCACCGTCGCCGCCGTCTCCATCGGTTCCTGGGAGGCGGGCATCTCCACGGTCCACGACATGCTCACCGACGAGGAGCGCTCGCACTACGCGTCCCTCGGCGTCGAGGCCGAGATGTCCGCGCACCTCTTCGACGCGGAGGGCCGACGGGTCGGACGTGACCTGGGCGAGCGCTGCATCACCGTCGAGGCCGACCGGCTGCGCCGTATCCCCGAGGTCGTCGCGATCGCGGGCGGCCAGCGCAAGGGCGCGGCCATCGGAGCCGTACTGAGATCCGGACTCGTCACGAGCCTGGTCACCGACACCGCGGCCGCCGACTTCCTGCTGCGCGACTTCGAGCCCGGCCCGCGCCCGGCCCTGGAACGCACGGACCCGGACAGCGAGTAGGTACGCGGCCGGGCAGCCCTGCCCAGGTGTTCTCGGCCGAAGCTACGAACGCTCCCGGCCTCCGTCGGCCGATGGTACGGAAAGCGCTCCGCCGGTACGGAAAGCACTCCGCCGGTTCGCCAGAAACGCGTGCCATCGGCGATGATGACGTAGGAGCCGCAGCCGGGACCGTCACCGGTCGGAGCTGACTCCCCACCCGCCCTTTCCGTAGAACCGCAGGTGAGAGAGTCGGTATGCGTTTCCTCAATGATCTGAAGCCGCCGTACGACCTGACGTACGACGATGTGTTCATGGTGCCGAGCCGCTCGGCCGTCGGCTCCCGGCAGGGCGTCGACCTCGCCGCACCCGACGGCACCGGCACCACCATCCCCCTCGTCGTCGCCAACATGACGGCGATCGCGGGCCGCCGGATGGCCGAGACCGTCGCCCGGCGCGGTGGGCTCGTCGTCATCCCCCAGGACATCCCGATCGAGGTCGTCACCGAGGTCGTCTCCTGGGTCAAGACGCGCCATCTGGTGCTCGACACCCCGATCGTCCTGGCTCCGACGCAGACCGTCGGCGACGCGCTCTCCCTGCTGCCCAAGCGGGCGCACGGTGCCGGAGTCGTGGTCGACGAGGACCTGCGCCCCGTCGGGATCGTCACCGACCACGATCTGACCGGGGTCGACCGTTTCACCCAGCTGTCCGAGGTCATGTCGAAGGACCTGCTGCTCATCGACGCCGACATCGACCCGAGCGAGGCGTTCGGCCGGCTCGACGGCGCCAACCGCAAGCTGGCCCCGGCCGTCGACGCCGAGGGCAAGCTGGTCGGCATCCTCACCCGTAAGGCCGCGCTGCGCGCCACGCTCTACACCCCGGCCACCGACGCGGCCGGCCGGCTCCGTATCGCCGCCGCCGTCGGTATCAACGGCAACGTCGCAGGCAAGGCCAAGCAGCTCCTCGACGCGGGCGTCGACACGCTCGTCGTCGACACCGCGCACGGCCACCAGGAGTCGATGCTCACGGCGATCAGGGCCGTCCGGGCGCTCGACCCGAAGGTGCCGATCGTCGCGGGCAACATCGTGGCGGCCGAGGGCGTACGCGATCTCATCGAGGCCGGCGCGGACATCATCAAGGTCGGTGTGGGCCCCGGCGCCATGTGCACCACCCGCATGATGACCGGCGTGGGGCGGCCGCAGTTCTCCGCCGTGCTGGAGTGCGCCGCCGAGGCGAAGAAGTACGGCAAGCACGTCTGGGCCGACGGCGGTGTCCGCCACCCGCGCGATGTCGCGATGGCCCTGGCCGCCGGCGCGTCGAACGTCATGATCGGTTCCTGGTTCGCCGGTACGTACGAATCGCCCGGTGACCTCCAGCAGGCCGCCGACGGACGGCTCTACAAGGAGTCCTTCGGCATGGCGTCGGCACGCGCCGTGCGCAACCGTACGAGCGAGGAGTCGGCGTACGACCGGGCCCGCAAGGCGCTGTTCGAGGAGGGCATCTCCACCTCGCGGATGTTCCTGGACCCGTCGAGGCCGGGTGTCGAGGACCTCATCGACTCGATCATCGCCGGGGTCCGGTCCGCGTGCACCTACGCCGGGGCGAACTCGCTGGAGGAGTTCGCGGAGAAGTCGATCGTCGGTGTGCAGAGCGCCGCGGGTTACGCCGAGGGCAAGCCCCTCCACGCGAGCTGGAGTTAGGACCCGCCGTTCGGATCAGGCCGGTTCGTGAGACTTTTTCGGCCGCGCCGAAGTGTCTCCACGGCGGGGGTGGCCCAACGGCTCGTACCCCGCCCGACCAGGTATTTCTCCGTCGTACGGGGGACGCCGTCCCGGTTGTCGCGGTCGCGGCGACCGGGACGTGGCATATCCCGGTCGGGATCCGGGTGACATGACTGGGTTCGGTCTGGGTACACGGGCTGTGCACTGTCCAACAGAGCAGGGGAGGACACAGTGTCCACGGCGAGCACAGTCCCGACCGACAGCACGCGGTACGGAACCCACCAGGCCGACATGGCGGAGCTGGGACTCCCGTACGTGGAGAGCCCCGGGGATGTGGCACCCAAGGACGCACGGGAGATTTCGCGGATCTTCTTCGTCCGGCTGGCGGAGCTGGAAGAAGGCACGCACGAGCACCAGTACGTCCGCAACACCCTGATCGAGCTGAACCTGGCCCTGGTGCGGTACGCGGCGACGCGCTTCCGGAACCGCTCGGACCAGATGGAGGACATCGTCCAGGTCGGCACCATCGGCCTGATCAAGGCGATCGACCGCTTCGAGCTGAGCCGTGAGGTGGAGTTCGCGACGTTCGCCGTTCCGTACATCGTCGGTGAGATAAAGCGCTTCTTCCGTGACACGAGCTGGGCCGTGCATGTGCCGCGCCGGCTTCAGGAGCTGCGGATCGATCTGGCCAAGGCGACGGACGAACTGTCGCAGCGGCTGGACCGCGCCCCGACGACGGCCGAACTCGCCGCGTTCCTCGACCTCGACGAGAACGAGATCATCGAAGGCGTCGTCGCGAGCAACGGCTACACCGCCGGCTCGATCGACATGCCGACGGACGACACCGCCGAGTCCTCGTCCCCGCTGTCCGACCGACTCGGCGCGCTCGACGCGCAGTTGGAGGCGGCGGAGAACGTGCAGGCGCTCAAGCCGCTGATCGACGAACTGGACGACCGCGAGAAGTGGATTCTCCAGATGCGCTTCGGTGCGGAGATGACGCAGTCGGAGATCGGGCAGGAACTGGGCGTCTCGCAGATGCATGTGTCGCGGCTGCTGTCCCGGATCACCGGGCGGCTGCGGGAGGGCCTGCTGGCCGTCGAATGACCTGGTGAGAGATCACGCGTACGTATGGCGGCGGGGAAGCCCCAAGACT